>NZ_JBDPLY010000022.1:0-154822 GCF_039871695.1 Actinomadura sp. B10D3 | reverse complement strand
TTGCCCGCGACCTCCTCGCCGAACATCAACCAGGACTGTTCACCCTGAACCACAGCGAACACTGAAATTCGCCCCATCACCCAGCACAACACACAGACCAGCCGACCACTCTCAAAACTCCCTCTCAGCGCTCTCGCAGGGGACCTCGTGACCTTCGTCGTCTCACGCATCGTCCAAGGTGCGGCTGGTGCCGCGGTCATCGCGACGACGCTCGGTCTGATCGCTCAGGCGTACCCGAAGGGTCAGGCTCGTGTGCGGGCGACCGGTCTGTGGGGCGTGATGGTCGGCGCCGGGATCGCCGCCGGCCCCGTGATAGCGGGCGCGCTCTCGGCGTGGCGGTGGAACGCGTGCTACTGGCTCATTGCCCTCTCCGACGCTGGTCTCGCGATAGCGGGTGCACGCGGCTTGCACGAGTCCCGCGCGGAGGCCAAGCCCGGCGCTGACGTTCTGGGCGCGGCGGTGTGGACGGTCGCCTTGCTTGCGGCGATGACGGCACTGACCGAGAGCCGCAACGGCTGGACCGGGTCGCTCGTCGTCGTCCCCGCCGGTGTGAGCGCCGTGTGCCTCGCCGGCTTCGTCGTCCGGCAGCGCCGGGCGGCTCAGCCCTTGCTGGCCTTGCAC
Organism: Actinomadura sp. B10D3; assembly: GCF_039871695.1. Lineage (NCBI taxonomy): Bacteria > Bacillati > Actinomycetota > Actinomycetes > Streptosporangiales > Thermomonosporaceae > Actinomadura > Actinomadura sp. B10D3. The sequence continues at coordinate 154,201 of NZ_JBDPLY010000022.1, read as the reverse complement.
CTTCTGCGTAGCCGGGGGTTTCTGGTGGCGACGTCCGGCGCGCTCGTCACCGGCATGTCGGTCATCGCGCTGATGAGCTATTTGCCGGCCCTGCTGCAGTCAGAGCTGGCGATGACCCCGCTGTCAGCGGCGCTGGTGCTGCTGGCGTGGTCGGCGACTTCGGCTGTGGCGGCTCTGCACATGAGCCGGCGGCCCCGCGCCATGGGTGCCACCCGCCAGCTGGTTCTCGGCCTGGTCGCCTGCGCGGCGGGGATGGCCGCACTGATGGGAACGCTGGGCTCCGGCCGGTGGGAATGGACCGCTCCCGGCCTGGTCGTCGCCGGCGTGGGCAGCGGGCTGGTCAACGCGGCCCTCCCCCGCCTCGCCGTCGACAGTGTTTCCGCAGCGCATGCCGCGATGGGCTCGGGCATCAACAACACCGCCCGCTACCTGGGGTCCGCGATCGGGTTCGCTCTCCTTGTGGGTGTGGTCGACCCCGGTGAGGCGCGGGACGCATCGCTCAACGTCAACGGCGGTGTCGTACTGGCGGTCGGCCTGGCGCTGGCCGGAGCCATGGGCATCCTGGGACTGGACCGGATGCGTTACCGACGCCACTGTGAGACGACCAGCACCGGGTCATGAGGGCAGAACGGTCGTTCGCCCCGGGCGCAGCCGCCCTCAGCGCGGCGCAGCCGACGTGAGCAGCCGCTCGACGGCCCGGGATCTGGTTCCAGCATGGCCGGCGCCGTCGTGTAGCAGACCCCATATATGTAGACAAGTCTTGTTTACGAGAAAATTCTACGCCACGGTGATGAAAGCTCGCCTCGCCTCGGTCGGTCCACTCTCGGACTCCTCCTCTGGCGTCCGAAGGCAACCCGCCGTCCAGAAGGCCCTCATGAAGAAATCGAAGTTCACCGGCGCGGCCGCTCGGTCGGTGACCGCTACCGCGGCCCGCTCAGCTGCTCATTCGCACTCCGCGCCCACCACGACGACACGTCGCCATCACGTTCTCTCCTACGTCAAGGAAGCAGTCACCGGCGACATGCCCCGGTGCCGCACTCAGCTGGACGTCAGTCCTCTTGCCGCTTTCCTCGACACCGCGCTGCGCGGCGTGAGCATGGTGGTCTTCGCGAGCAACCCGCTGACCGGGGTAGTCCTGCTGGCGGCGGTCACCCTCGCGTCGGCGTGGCTGGGCGTGACGGTCATGGTGGGAGTGTTCGCCGCGACCGCTGCAGCCAAGGCCCTTCGCCTGGAGCGCGACTCGTGCCGCCAGGGATTCTTCGGCTACAACGGGGCGATCACCGGCGCCGGGCTCGGCACGTTCCTGGCTCCGGAGTGGGACCTCGCCGCTCTGGCGCTGGTCGCGGTCGCCGCCGCGCTCACCGCCCCGGTCATGGCGGTGCTCCTCAGGGCGATGACGGACGTCTGGGGCGTCAGGCCCCTCACGCTGCCGTTCAACCTGGTCATGCTCGGATTCGTCGCCGCACTGGTCTCGGTCGAGCGCGGGCATGCCGGCCTCCTCATCGGTCACTCCTCCAAGCCAGTCGCGACAGCCGTCGACAGCACCCTGCGGTCGACGCCCGACGGTGGTGAGCTCGGCCTGGTGACGGGCGTCGCCGAAGCCGTCATCCACGGTGCCGGTCAGCTGTTCTTCCTGCCCGGCACCATGAGTGGCCTACTGGTCCTGCTGAGCCTGGCGCTGTGCTCCAGGCTGCTGGCATCGCTCGCGGTCCTCGGGTCGGTGACCGCTGTGGCGAGCGCGCAGGTAATCGGAGTCGACGGGTTCCTCACGCACTTCGGCCTGGTCGGGATGAACGGGCTTCTGGTGTGCCTGGCGGTGGGCGGCGTCTGCCTGCGGCCATCGGTCAGGTCGGTGGCTCTCGGTGTCGCGGGCGCAGCGCTCTCGCCGCTCGGGCTCGTCGCGCTCGCACCGCTCGTGGCGCTCTTCGGCATGCCCACCGCCATGTCCCTGCCGTTCTGCCTGATCGTCCCAGTACTGCTCCTGCTGCACGAGACGTCTCCCGCCCTGAAGCGAGCTTGAAATTCCCGTCGTGGCGCGCCTCTCGCGGCACGTACAAGAAGAAAGAAACGATGATGACGACCTCTGCGCTACCCGTCTCCCCGTCCCTGGGCGACCTCGTCTCTGCCTTTGCGGCGGGCACGGCGTCGCCCGTTGACTTCCTCGAGGGGGCGCTTGCGCGCATCGATCGCGACAACGGTCGGCTGCACGCCTTCGAGCACGTCGCGCGCGAGTCGGCTCGTGCCGAGGCACGTGCCTCGGCGGAGCGTTTCAGTCGCGGCGCGCACCGCGGCCCCCTCGACGGCATCCCGGTCGGCGTGAAGGATGTGCTGGCCGTGCGCGGCATGCCCCTCGGAGCCGGGTCGCCGACGTTGAAAGGGCAGATCGCATCCGCAGACTCCGCCGTGGTGGGCCGACTGCGACGAGCCGGCGCGGTGATCGTGGGGATCAACTCCTGCGATGAGTACGCCCTCAGCACGGTGGGCGCGTCGGCGGTCAACCCTGTTGATCCTGGACGGATCGCAGGCGGCTCCAGCGGTGGGTCGGCCGTGGCCGTGGCGGCGGGCATGTGCCCGGTCTCGATCGGCACCGACACCGGCGGCAGCATCCGGATCCCGGCCGCCTGCTGCGGCGTCGTGGGCTACAAGCCCTCCCGGGGCGTCCTCGACACCGAGGGCCTCATTCCGATGGCGGCGTCACTCGACCATCTGGGGGTGACCGCGCGCACCGCCGCGGACACAGCGATCGTCTACCGAACCCTCGCGAGCGGAACCGAGCACCGGCTCGAGAAAGTCGGTGGACTACGCCTGGGCGTCCCTCAGAACCTGGTCGGTGTCGCCGACGCCGAGGTGCAGGAGTCGTTCGCTGCGTTCCTGAGCAGGCTGGAGAACCTTGGGGTCCATGCGGTGCCGGTCGAACTTCCCTCGGTCGACACGGTTCGCGCGATCCACCACACCGTCGTGCCGGTGGAACTGGCCGCCTACCACCATGAGTCCAACCCGCACCTGGACCGATGTGGAGAGGTGCTGCGGATGGTGGTCGGGCTGGCGGACGGCATCAGCGGCGTCGACTATTTCCGTGCCCGCTCGGCGCGAGCCGATCTCGCGGCGCAAGTCGACTCGGCATTGGCAGGCGTCGACGCCCTTGTCATGCCGACCCTTCCCGTTCCGGTTCCCTCGACCGCTGCTCATGAGCTGACGGTTGACTCGCAGCTTGTCGATATCACTTCAGCGCTCGTTTCGTTCACAGCGCTGTTCAACCACACCGGCCACCCGGTCGCATCGCTCCCGGTTCCGGGAGCCGGCGCTGCCGCAGCGTCGGGAGCACAGATCGTCGGGCCGCTCGGCTCCGATGACGGCCTTCTCAGCATCGTCGTGGCGTTGGAGGACGCACTTCGCTGATGCCGGTCGGCGACCTTCGCCCCGGAGGGCCGCTGCAACGTTCGCAAGCGGCGAGGCGACCGAGGGCGGCTTGCCCGCGTTCTTCCTGGTCACGATCTTTGGCTTGGCGGCGATCGCCCGCGCCGGGGCGATCAGCGCGGTGTCAGCCGCCTATGTCTGGGCGGTCGGCCGCAACGGCGCTCAGCCGTCGGTCAGGCGCTGGAACGGGTCGGCGTGGAAGCTGCAGGGACGGCCCAGCCGTCCCCTAGAACGGCTGGGCCGAGTTCCATGTGTGGCGGCGCTGTCGGCGACGAACGTGTGGGCGGCCGGCGGGGTCGAGTACAGCTGCCGAGCGCTCGTGATCGAGGCGCATGCGGGCGGAGCGTCAACACCAGCATTGGGCGGCGCCGCCCTCCGGCCGGTTCGATGCGGCCCCTTCGTGCTCTCGCGCGTGGGCGCCGACCGTGCCACGGATGGCGTTGTCGATCCGGTAAATGTCGTCGACGAGGCTTTCCCAGTCTCGGTTGCCGTCCTCGTCCCACTGGAAGGGAAGCCGCCGCGGTTCCGAGTCGGCGGGCGCTTCGACGGCGGCCTCCAGTACGGTGCGCAGGATGTCGCGCTGCTGGTCGGTCCGGCCCGGCCGGCCCATGGGGCAGCCGAGGGGGAAGTCGAGGAACGTCGCGCGCGGCGGCTTCATCGCGAGTGCCGGCTTCAGCAGGGTCGTGGCGCTGATCGTGGGAAGCCCGAGCCTTTCGATCGCCCGGGCCAGAACGGCCGCGGACACATGGCATTGCGGGCAGAACGGCACGACCAGCACGAAGTCGGTCTGCATCCGCTGGAATTCCGCGACGATCTTCGGGGCGGTGACTTCCGCCAGTTCCGTGTACCTGCTGATCGAGCCGACGATCGACACCGCGTTCTCGGCATACTCGCCGATCATCCCCCAGGCTTCGAGTTCGAGCATGCGGTCCCGGGGATAGGCCACGTTCGGGTCGGCCTGCGCGAAAGCCCGCACGGGGGTCTTGTGCCCGAAGAGGACGGTGTCGAGATCGCGCTCACGGGGCAGGAGGCGGTAGGACAAGTCGTTCGTCTCGGCCATCGGCTCCTGGTCGGGGAAGTAGGCGCCGCAGGTGACGAGCAGCCCGACGGTGGCCGTTTCCAGCTCCACGGTCAAGGGGGCCAGCGCAGGCGGTGGAAGCTCGGGCGTCTCCAGCGGGCCGATGCCCAGGACGTCGGTGAGAAGGCGGTCCACATCGTAGCCCGCCTGTTCGGTGTTCAGGTTCGTGCCCATGGTTCGGCTCCTTCGGACTGCTCGTGCCGGTCAGCTGACGGTTCTCTGATCGAAGTCGCTTCTTTTCAGGTCGGCTGGATCGCCGGGTGTGCCCCAGCCGCGCGCCCGCACGGCCCCCGTGAGGGCTTCGAGCGCCGCCGGGTTCACCAGACCGTCGTGACCGGTCACGGACTCGGCGGCGGCGCCCATGAGGATCCGCTTGGTCGGGAGCTCCAGCTTCTTTCCCGATGACGTGCGCGGCAGATCGGCGACGGCGATGATGTCGTCGGGCACGTGGCGGGGCGAGCAGCCGTCGCGGATCGCCGTGGCGATCCGCGTGCGCAGCGAATCGTCGAGCCGTGTGCCGTCTGCCAGGACGGCGAACAGCAGGATCACGCCGGACGTGCCCGTATGGGGCAGGTCGATGGCCATCGAGTCGGCGATCTGGCCGAGTGGACGCAGTGCCTGGTAGATCTCGGCGGTACCGATCCGGACGCCGCCGCGGTTGATCGTCGCGTCGCTGCGTCCGCTGATGATGCCCGTGTTCCGTTCGGTGAGTCTCAGCCAGTCACCGTGCGTCCAGACGCCAGGGAAGCGTGTGAAGTAGGAGTCACGCAGGCGCCGTCCAGACGGATCGTCCCAGAACGCGATCGGCATCGACGGCATCGGCTGGGCGACGACGAGCTCACCGACCTCGCCGGTCCGCGCCGTGCCGTCTTCGGCGTAGGAACGCAGGTCCACGCCGAGTGCGGGCGGACCGATCTCCCCTCGGTACACCGGCACCGTGGGCGCCGGGCCGAGGAAGGGCGTGACGATGTCCGTCCCCCCGCTCATGGAGAACAGCCAGGTGCTGGACGGAAAGGTCTCGTAGACCCAGTCGTAGGACTCGGGAGCCAGGGGCGAACCGGTCGATCCGATGGCCCGGAGCGCGGACAGATCTCGCCCCTCGGGCGGACGGATTCCCGATCGCATGCAGGCGTCCAGGTAGGCGGGGCTCGTCCCGAAGATGGTGATACCGGTGCTCTCCGCCAGATCCCAGAGGACCTCCCCACCGGGATGGCCGTCGTAGAGCACCACCGACGCGTCCGCGAGGAGGGCGCCGGCGAGGATGTTCCACATCACCCACCCCGTCGTGGTGTACCAGAAGACGCGGTCGTGGGGACGGACACCGAGCTGGAGCACCATGGTCTTGAGGAGTTCCAGCAGCACGCCGCCCTGACCGTGCACGATCGCCTTGGGCGGTCCGGTCGTGCCGGAGCTGTAGAGCACCCACAGCGGGTGGTCGAACGGGACGGTCTCGAACTCCGGGACCGCGTCGTCCGGGCCGATGAACTCCGGGTCCCAGCCGGTGCCGTCGAGATACCCGAGCCGGACGTGGGCGGCGCCGACCCGGTGGGCGATCCGCCGGCTTCTGGCGTCCCGGTCGATGACGTTTCCCTTGTGGCGGTAGCCGTCGGCGGCGAGCAGCACGACCGGTTCGGTCTGGGCGAACCGTGCGATGACCGCCTCGGCGCCGAACTCGGGGGCGGCGGCCGTCCAGACCGCCCCGAGCGCGGTCGTCGCGAGGAACGCGGCCAGCGTTTCGGGGGCGTTGGGCAGGTACGCGGCGACCCGGTCCCCGGGGCGGACGCCGAGGCGCCGCAGCCCGGCCTGGACCCGGCCGGTCTCGCGGTAGAGATCGGCCCAGGTCCAGGCGCCGCCCGGACGAGACTCGGATGCGTGGCGGACCGCGACCTTGCCCGGGTCGCGCCCGGCGAACACGTGCTCGGCGAACGAGAGGCGCCCGCCCGGGAACCATCGCGCTCCCGGCATGGCCCTCGAACCGAGCACCTGGGCTGGACGCTCGGCCCAGCGCACACCGAGGAAGTCCGCCGCAATCGTCCAGAAGCCCTCCAGATCCCGCACCGACCAGCGCCACAGGTCCTGATACTCCGGGCCTTGCCCGGCGGCACGGGCGAATCGGGCGATCGCGCTTTCGCTCAGCTGCTCCGCCGTCGGCGTCCACATCGGCGTGCCCGGCACCGGGCTCATTTGATCACCAGGCCGCTCAGCGGTGCCCCGGACGCCCCGGTCAGCGGCAGCGGCGCGGCCACGAACAGGAACTCGTACGCGCCATCCGCGGCACAATGCTCCGACAGCCGCTCCAGATCGAAGATCTCGCCCAGGGCGAGGCCCATATGGACGAGCGCGACCGAATGCAGGGGCTGAATATGGTCGATCTCGTTGGGCCGGACCTCCACGCCCCAGGTGTCGGTCGCAACCGCCGCGACCTCTTTCGCGTGCAGCCAGGGGGCGGTGTGCAGGGACAGCCCGGGCGCCGGGCCGCCCGCGTAGTCCTCCCACCGGCCGCGCCGTGCCCCCATGAAGCCCGTTCGGACCAGCAGCGCGTCGCCGCGGCGGATCTCCACCCCGGCCGAGTCGGCCGCCGCCTGCAGTTCCTCGGCCGTGATCGCATGGCCCGGCTCCAGGCTCTCCACTCCGTGCCGGCGAGCGACGTCGAGCAGGACACCGCGCATCACGAACCGGTCGACACCCTTCTCGACGCCGTTTCGGGTCGCTCCCGTCGCGGTCACCAAGTCGGGCGAACGGCCGTTGTACATCTGCCCTTCGAAGAAGATGTGCGACAGCGAATCCCACTGCGTGCCGGACTGCGTCGGCAGGATGACCACGTCATCGGAATAGCCGAACCCACGTGCCGGACCCCAGGGGGTCTGGTCCTGCGCGCCCGCCAGATAGTCGGTACCGGATGCCGTGACCATCAACTGGGGGTTCTGCCGGAACCCGCCGTCCTGGCAGCCCCGCTCGTCATAGGGAAGGCTGACCGGAATGACCTCGCCGCGCCGCACCAGTGCGGCGGCGGCGCGGACCTGCTCGGGCCCGACGAAGTTCAGCGTGCCGATCTCGTCGTCATCGCCCCACCGGCCCCAGTTGCTGCACTGCTCGATGTAGTCGTGCAGGATCCGGGTATCCGCGTCGGGCTTCGTCGCGATCGGGCCGGAAACGGCGGTGCGGGGCTTGGCGGTCGGAGACATGAAAGGTGCTCCCTGGACGGCGGAATCGGTTTCGGCTGGGACGCTCGGCCTGCGGTCAGACCGGCGCGGGCGTCCACAGGCCCTTGTCGGGGTCGTTGAACATCGCGGGGATCATGGCGTCCGTGATCAGGCCGCCGGTGCCCCACTGGTCGGCCTCTTCCGGGGTCGCCTTGAACACCCGGGGTTCCCAGTTCTCGTCGTCCTCGATCCTCTCCAGCTCGGTGGTGTACTCCACGACGTTGCCGTTGGGATCGAGGAAGTAGGTGAAGGTGTTGTCGCCTGCACCGTGCCGGCCGGGTCCCCACAGGGGTGTGCGGCCGGAGCGGATGAGCCGGCCGCTGCCGCGCATGTACTCGTCGAGGCCGCGCATCTCGAAGGAGATGTGGTTGAGCGATGTGTGCGGCCCCCGGCCGATGGCCAGGATGTGGTGGGCCGTGCGGGTACGCAGGAAGCACATGTCGTCTTCCAGCCAGTCCGAGAGCCGGAACCCCAGGAGTGATTCGTAGAACGCCTTGGTCTTGGTGACGTTCGTACTGTTGATCACCACGTGGCTGAGGCTCTGCGGAATCGACTCGCGTGGTTCCAGCGGGCGCGCCCGGCGTTCTTCGACATCGCTGGACAGCTCGACCAGCCGGCCGTCGGGGTCGAAGAAGCGCATGCCGTAGCCGCCGCCGGGGGTGGTGAGGCGGCCCGGTTCGCTATCGATCCGCACGCCTGCCCGGGCCAAGCGCTCGGTCGTCGCGTCGACGGCCGCGGCGCTCTCGGCCGCGAAGGCGATGAGGTCCAGGCGCTTGTCCTGGGCCCGTCGCACGCGAAGGATGTACTGCTCGGGGCTGGCCTCGGCCGCGAAGAACGTGACGTCGCCGTCGTCGGCGACCGGCGTCAGCCCCCAGAGCGTGCGGTTGAACTCGACGGCGGCCGCGTAATCGGGCACGGCGATCCCGACATGGCGCAGATGTGTGATCGGCGACCTTGGTATTGAAGGCAGTGCGGACACGAGATCAACTCCTCAAGGCATGAGAAATGGAGCCGGTGCGATGGCCGGATGGCGGTCGCGGTGCGGAATCAGCCGGCGGAGCCGGCCGGGCGGCACATGGCGGATCAGAACGGCTGGTTGAGCGCGCTCTCGACCTTGCCAAGGCGCTCGGGAATCCCCGTGCGCATCTGGATGACGGCGCTGGAAAGCCGATCGGCCGTCAACGACGTCTCCTCGGCTTCGATGGCTCCGGAGACCTTCTGCACGAGGGACACTCGCTCGAACCGCCGTTTCATCAAGGCGGCCAGTGAGTCTTCGATGGGCCGGGGCACCTCGCACTCTTCGGCGAGCGCCACTGCGTCCTCAACCGCCATCGCGGCGCCCTGCGCCAGATGCGGGGCGCAGGCATGGGCGGCGTCGCCGAGGAGGACCACTCGTCCGCGATACCAGGGATCCGGCAGCCACACTTCCGAGATGGGGCTGTAAACGACGGTGGCGGAAGGCGAGATGCGATCGCGCAGCTCACCGATGAGGCCGCCATATCCGGCGAGGCGTTCGACGAGCATCCGGGGAAAGTCGGCGGGGTCGTGACGCGGATTGCCCGGCTCGAGGGAAACCAGCAGCAGGTACATGAGCTCCTCGGACAACGGAACCAGGCCCGCCTTCGTCTGGTCGCCCAGGAACAGCTTGAAGTCGGTGAGTTCCGGGGGCCGGGGCATCGTCACGCGCCAGACGGCACTACCGGTGAAGACCGGATCGTACTTTTCGGAGAAAAGATGCCCGCGGAGCGGCGAGCGTATGCCGTCGAAGCCGACGACGAGGTCGTAGTCGGCGCGCGAGCCATCGGTGAGCGTTACGCTGACTCCGGACTCGCTTTCGTCCAGCTCACTCCAGGTCACGCCATAAGCGATCTTCGCGCCCCAGCGTAGTGCCGCCGAGGACAGAATCTCGTGAAGAACGGGCCGGCCGAGCGCGTTGAAGGACGGCACATCCGTCCCGAGTACCGATGGGTACGGCGTTATCAGTTCTCCCTGCCAGTCATAAAAGCTGTTCTGCGCGAATTGGAATCCCGCCGCCAGGACCTCGTCCAGCAGCCCGAGGGAGCGAACCGCGCGCAGCGCATTGGCCGGCTGGATGATCCCGACCCCGTGGACCTCGGTGTCGGGCCTGATTTCGACCACGTCCACTTTCACGCCGCGCCGGGCGAAGGCAACGGCCGCGGCGAGCCCGCCAATCCCTGCTCCGACGACCAGGACACGCTCTACCTGCATCGCTTCCACCACCTCGTTACTCGGATGCTTCGCCGCAGAAGCTAACCCCGCGAACAGGATCGGCAGAAGTAGTTGGTATCGATGGTGGGCATCGATCCGGTCGATAACAGCGCCGCCGTAGACGTATCGGCTTCTCCTGCTTTCCGGTCACGAGCAGTACGCTGAGACGGCCGCCCGCCGGCGATCGAAGGGTCTTCGGCGCGATCGGTGTCATCGTGCGAGCGAAGGTCCGGACGGGCGCGCCGGGGAGGATTGCCATGGGGTTGGCCGGGGTCGACCTGAACCTGATGGTGGCGTTGGAGGCGTTGCTGTCAGAGCGGAACGTGACCCGCGCGGCGGAGCGGACCTCGGTCGGACAGCCCGCGATGAGCGCCTCGCTGGCCCGGCTGCGCAAGCACTTCATGGACCCGCTGCTGGTGCGTGAGGGCCGGCTGCTCGTCCTGACCCCGCTGGCGGAGTCCTTGATCGGGCCCGTCCGGGACGCGCTGAACGCCGCCGAGGTCGTCATGGGCCGCTCGGCCGCCTTCGACCCGACCCGGGACGAGCGCACGTTCACGGTGATGGCCAGCGACTACACCACGCTCGTCCTGCTCCGGCCGCTGCTGGGCGACCTCGCGTCCGAGGCGCCGAGCGTCCGGCTGAACATCGTCCCGGTGAGCGCCAACTTCGGCGACCTGCTCAGGAAAGGGCAGGCCGACATGCTGATCATGCCTGCCGAAACGGTCGGCCACGGCTTCGCCTTCCCGCACAGGCCGCTCTTCACCGACCGGTTCGTGCTGACCGCACATCAGGACAACACCCAGGTCCCGGACAGGGTCACGATCGACGAGCTCGTGAACCTGTCCTTCGTAACCTTCAGCGGCGGGCCGCTGCCCGCGATCCTGCAGACCCAGCTCGAGGCGCTGGGGGTCCGGTTGCATGTCGAGATCACCACTCAGGGTTTCGTGATCGCACCGTTCCTGCTCGCCGGCACTCCCCTGGTCAGCTTCGTTCACGAAAGACTGGCCCGGAACGTCGCGGCTGCCGCCGGAATCCGGTTCGTGGAGCACCCGCTGCCGCTACAGCCTGTCCACGAGGCGCTCTACTGGAACCCGCGTCACACCGAGGACCTCGCGCACAGGTGGCTACGCGAGCGGATCGTCACCCTGGTCGGCCAGCTGTAGCCGCGCCATGCGCGGCACCCACTGAGCATCCCGGCCGCCGGGCCGCGCGGCCCCTTTGCGGCAGCGGTATCGACACCATCGATCGCCCTCATCAATAGGAATCATTTCCGGGTCCGGCCTCGTGGTGCATAACGTCCTTACGACATCCCGCCGTGACCATCCGCGGCAGTCACCAGGCAGGCGGCCGCCCTATCGGCTGCGGCATGAACAGGAGAACAGCGGTGTTCGAGATATTCCCCGGAAACTACGTGTGGAATCTGTCGGTCAACATCGCACTGAACACCGGAGCACACATCACCGAGGTGACCGAGGCCTGTGCTCCGGTTCTGGAGGCGTCCCTGGACGGCGAGGACGCGGGCACCGAGCTTTTCTTCCAGTCTTGGACGGCCTTGGCCGACCGCCTCGTCGGACTCGCCGAAGAGGCCCAGGCCTCCGGACATTCACTGTCCGCGGGCGCCAAGTATCACCGGGCCTCGGTTTACTACTTGACGGCCGAAAGGCTGCAAAGCCGGAACTACGCCCCCCGCCGGGACGCCTACCGGAAAATGCTCGACTCCTTCGACAAGGGCATCGCCCTCGGCCGGCAGAACTGCGAACGAGTCGAGATCCCCTACGCCGACACCAGCCTGCCTGCCCTGTTCGTGCGCGCCGAAGGGGTCACCGGTCAGGCTCCGTGCATGGTGCATTACAACGGCCTGGACAGCACCAAAGAGATGATCTACGGATCGGGCATCTCCCATGAACTGGCCCGTCGGGGCATCTCCACGCTCATCGTCGACCACCCCGGCACCGGGGAGGCGCTCCGGCTACGTGGTCTGACCGGACGTCACGACAGCGAGCGTTGGTCGTCCGCCTGCGTCGACTGGCTGGAGACCCGCGAGGACGTCGATCCCGCACGCATCGGCGTGATGGGGTGGTCGCTGGGCGGCTACTACGCCCCCCGCGCTGCCGCGTTCGAGCGGCGTTTCAGCCTTTGCGTCGCCTGGGGCGCGAACTACAACTGGGGGGAACTCCAGAAGCGCAGGCTGGCCCGCGAAGGGGACCGGCCCGTCCCCCACTACTGGGACCACGTGCAGTGGGTGTTCGGCAAGAGCACCATCGAGGAATTCATGGAATTCGCTCCGTCGATGAGCCTTGTCGGCGTCACCGAGGAGATCAGGGTCCCCTTCTTGACCACGCACGGCGCAGGTGATCGGCAGATCCCACGGGAGTACGCCATCGCCCAGTACGAGACCGCGGTCAACAGCCCCAAGCGCGAACTCAAGTGGTTCACCGAGCGCGAAGGAGGCGTCGAGCACGTCAGCGCCGACAACATGCCCGCCGCCACCGGTTACATCGCCGACTGGATCGCCGACACGATCTGAACGTGCACCCCGGGCACCACTCCTGCCGGTGCCCCGCCGGAATCGCCGTCGGGCCGCCACCGCGCCACGCGGTGGCACGACCGCGGGTGCGCATCTGGTGTACCGGCATTTCGCTCTCTCGGCAGCACCGGACCCGGCGCCGGACGGCACCGAAGAGGCGTGACCGTGTAGATCCGCCCTGGTCGTTGCGGTCACGGACGCGGTGAAGGGTCGAGGTCGTGGAGAATTCCTGCCGCCCATGGGTCCGCGCCATCAACGGCTGTTTCCGGAGGTGGGTCCTCGGAGCGGATCTCGTGACCCAGGCGCGCGGAAAGCTCCCCAGCGACGGACGCGACCGGAACCGCCTCCGGACCCGTGATCGTGTAGGCCCGGCCGCGGTGCTCCTCCGGCGCGAGGAGCGCGCGATCTCGTCCGGCGGGAGCCGCGCCCCGACGACCGCCGCGCGCGGGAGATCGTCCGTACCCCGAACGGGACCGCGCTCTACGCCGCCTTCGAGGAGTCCTTCGCGTTCGCCCGGTCCGCCATCGCCAACCTGAGCGCTCCCGAACGGGACCAACTGGCCGCCCTGCTCCGGAAGGCACTCACCGGAGAAATCGCCGGTCACGTCCGGCGGGACCTGAGCGGCGCGGGCCTCCATCTGGATCGGGCATTCGGCGACACGCGGCGGACGGACCATCTCGGAAGGCTCGGGCATGAGCCCGGCGGCCTCGCTGGGCGCAAGGTTGGCCGAGCCGTCCTCGTTTTCGGTGCTCAACAAAACGACCGGGGTCCCGAGTACAAGATGCTCGGTGCAATAGACACATGGTCCGCAGCCGCCTCAGCTCGGATCCCGCCGTTTAGACTTCCGGCTGGGAGGTGCGATGGCGGTCCAGGTGTCCGGCGGGCTGGGTATGGCTGACGCGTTGGTTCGGCTGTCGCATGTGGTGCAGCACGTGTTCGCCGACGTCGCTCGGGAGCACGGCCTCACCTCACAGCAACTGCAACTGCTGTGCATGCTGCTGGCCGAGCCGCTTGGGATGACCGAGTTGAGCCGGTTGATGCATCTGGAGAGGTCCAGCATGACCGGCCTGGTGGATCGGGTGGAAAAGCGAGGACTGGTCGCCCGGGTGGCCGATCCGGCCGACCGGCGGGCCTGGCGCGTCGCGTTGACCGAGGACGGAACCAGGCTCGCCGACGTCGCCCACGACGATGTCGTCGCAAAGCTGGATTCGATGACGGGACGGCTGGAGCGGGACGACCGGGATCGGCTGGCATCCGCGGTCGCGCTGATCCTCACCGAGCACGGCTTCGCCCGGTCAGCCACCGTGACGTGAAAGCGGCTCGACGAGCATCTCCTCTTCGTAGGCCAAGTGGGCGAGCAACGCCTCGGTGAGCAGGTTGATCGCCGTCCGGAGTTCGCCTGGGTCGTGCGCGAGCGCTCGATCGACGCGTTCCAAGATCGCTTGGATGGTGCGGTGTTCCCTTTCCAAGCGATCCAGTACCCGCGCCAGGCTCGGGTCTGCGCGGCGCAGGTGCGGGAACATCACGGTGTCTTCCCGGGTGTGATGCTGAAGAAGCACCTGGCAGTGCGATCGGCAAAAGAGGTCGAATTGGCGGCGCAGGGACAGCGTGGCCTGTTGCGCTGTTCCCTGGTTGGAAGCGGGGGTTCTGCCCTCCGCCCTGGTCAGGAGCACATGTAGTTCCCGCAGTTGGCGGCGCAGATAGTCGTGCGCTTGGACTAGGTGTCGTCCATCGGGGAAGCGCTCGTCCCTGATCGCCGGGTCAGGCATGGCTGCTCACTGAGCGTTCGGCTTCGACCAGTTGCCTGACTGCCGGCGCCGTCTCCGTCGCGAGCCGCCGGATCTGGTTCACATCGTCGGTCATCAAGGTGAAGACGCTGATGCCGTGGTCGAGGGCTAGTTCCGCCAGCAGCTCAGCAGGGGCCCACTGCCCCAGGTTGAGCAAGCGGTGGATGTCCCGGGGGGAACGTCCAGCCTCGGTCGCGGCGTCGTCGATCACAGCGTTGCCCTGGGCCAGCGCGCCCGGGTGCCGGAGGCGCGGCAGTGAAGGCAGCCATCCGTCCGCGACCCGCCCGACCAGGCGGAGCATGCGCGGCTTGTACGCGCCGACCCAGATGCCGACGTCATGGGCGGGACGCGGACCGCGGGCCAGGCCGCTCACGCGGTAATGCCGTCCGTCAACGCGAATCGGGCCCGGAGAGCGGGTGTCCCAGGACGCCCGGATGATCTGGATGGCCTCCTCCAGTGCCTGGACGGCCTCGCTCGGGGGCCGGCGCGGTCCGCCCATGGCGGTGATGGCGTCCCAGAACCCGCCCGCGCCCAGGGCAAGTTCCAGTCGGCCACCGCTGAGCAGGTCCAGGGTCGCCGCCGCCTGCGCGAGTACCGCCGGCGGACGAAGCGGGATCGGGTGGACGTTGCCCGCCAGGTGGATGCGGCTGGTGGCGGCGGCGACAAAGCCGAGCAGCGTCCAGGTGTCCAGAAATGCGGGCTGGTACGGGTGGTCCTGGAAGGTGACCAAGTCCAGACCCGCGGATTCGGCCTGCTGAGCAAGGGCGACGACCTCGGCCGGGGCGTGCGCGGCCGGGATGATGTTGGCAGCGAAGCGGAGGCGGTGTCCATAGTCAGGCATACTCGCTCCCTACGACGTCGCGGGCCCGGTAGGTGTCCTCGATGGTCGGGCCTTTGTGCAGTCCCCAGCTGATGATTCGCTCAGGAATCAGGCGAATACGGGCCACCTGGCCGGGGATTGCCTCGGCTCGGCCCCGGATCTCGATCCCGCGAGGCCACCAGGGCGGGAGGACGTCATCGATGACCAGGGCCGCGCGGCCGGTGGCGGCCACATCGCGGAACTTCTTGGACCGGGCGAGGTTGCGGCCACGGATCTCGATGAGGGTCGCCCCCGGGTCGAGCGACCAGCCGACGGGGGCCACGTGCGGGTTGCCGTCCGGCCCGACCGTGGCGAGCCGCCCGAGCAGACGCACGTCGGCATTGCGGAGGTAGTCGAGCTCGGCCGTGCTGAAGACGCTCATGGTCGGTCTCACTTCGTGGTCTGCGGTTGTTCCGGTCGGACGGCGCCGGAGACCGGGTCGGCGGCGACGGTCCGGCGGCGGACGGCAAGGAATGCGGCCGCGATACCGGCGGCGCCGGTGGCCGTCGCGAGCCAGAACAGCGTGGTGTAGGTGGAGTCGGGGGTCGCACCGCGCGGGGCACGCCCCGAGGCGATCACAGCCGCCGCCACCGCGGTGCCGACAGCGCTGCCCACGGTGCGGGCGATGTTGTTCAGGCCATTGGCGGTACCAGTGCGCTCCAGCGGCACGATGTCGGCGATCAGCTTGGGCAGCACGCCGATGACCAGGCCGGTTCCGATACCGACGACGGCGTAGAACACCACGTGCTGCCATTTGCGGTCGTGCGCCGAAGCCAAGAGCACCGACCCGGCGGTGATGAGCGCGAACCCGCCTGCGATCGGCCAGCGGGGCCCCAGTGCCGAGGTGAGCCGTCCGACCGCCATCCCGGCGGGGATCACGGCGAGCGCTCCCGTCAGCATCAGCAGGCCTGCCTCGGTGACCGAGGCACCGAACCCGACGCCGGTGCCCCCGGGCCGCTGCTGCGCGTACAGCGGCAGCGCAAGATAGAAGAAATAGGAGCCGGTGCCGAACAGGAACGCCGCCAGGTGCGTCATCAGCATCGGCCGATCGGTCAGTTCGGTGACGTCGATGAGAGCATCGCGCCTGGCCCGCTCGACCCCGACGAGTGCGGCGAACAGCAGCACCCCGAGCACCAGAAGCCCCAGCACCCGCCCGGACGACCAGCCCCACGCGGGCCCCTTGGCCAGCGCGAGCAGGATCGCGACCAGGCTCCCGCCCAGCAGGACGGTGCCCGGCAGGTCGATCCCGCCCGCGGCGATGCGCCGGTCAGCGGGGACCCACAGCGCCGCCAGCACCAGACTGACCAGCGCGAGAGCGGCACCGAGGACGAACAGCCAGCGCCAGGACAGATGGTCGGCGAGCAGCCCGCCAACGATCAGCCCGGCGCCCGCCCCGGCGCCGACGACGCCCGACACCAGCCCCATCGCGAACGGCAGCCGCTGGGGCGGCAGCGCCTCCCGCAGGACCGCCATCGCCAGCGGAACCACCGCCAGCGCCGCCCCCTGAAGGACCCGCGCGGTGACCAGCTGCCCGATATTCTGCGATGCGGCCGCGCCGGCCATCCCGAGCGCATAGACCGCCAGCACCGCCAGGATCACCCGGCGCTTGCCGTACTGGTCGCCGAGCCGTCCCAGCAGCGGAGTCAGTACCGCGCTGGACAGCAAGAACGCGGTGAGGATCCAGGCCGCTGTGGCGGGCGTGGTGTGCAGGCCCGTCTCCAGCACCTTCAGCGCCGGAACCACCACGGTCTGCATCAGCGCATATCCGAACACCGCGACCACCAGCGCGACCAGGGTCCCGGTCCCGCCCGTCCCGGTGGGTTCGTCCGCGCGCACGGCACTCATCGCGCACCACCGCGCATCAGTTGCTCGACCATCGGTCCCTCATTATTCGTAGTACGAAATGTACGCAGTACGAAGTACTTTAGTTCCTACTACGAACTATCGTCAACGGGAGTCGCGATGCCCGCGCCGCCGGACCAGCCCCAACTCGCCGCCCTCGTGCGCATCTCGCATTTGGTGCGGCACGCCCTGGCCCAGGCCGGCCAGGACCAAGGCCTCACTTCGCGACAGGTCGACCTGCTGCTGTTGCTCCACGGTGACGGCCCGACCGGCATGGCCGAGCTCAGATGGGCGCTACGCGCGGGAAAGTCTGGTTTCTCGGAACTCATCGACCGCGCCGAACGCAAGGACCTGGTCACCCGCACCGGCGCACCAGCCGATCGACGTGCCTGCCAGATCGAGCTCACCGAGGCTGGTTCCCGGCTGGCGGCACTGTCCCAGCAGAACGTCGCCACACGTCTGGAGGCGCTGACCGACATGCTGTGCCCCGCCGACAAGCGCTGCGTAGCCTCATTGATCGCACAGCTCATCGCCGCAGACGACGAGCCCCCAACGAGCGATTGATCCGCCGAACCCCGCGCCAGCAGCAAACGCCTCCGGCTGAAAGCACCGGTCGCCGGTTACAGGCTGGCACCATTGGCGGCGTCCGCTGGCCTCCCGGTCGCCGTGCAGAACACCAGCCCGTTGTCCTTGCCATGCCTTCCCCGCCTTGAGGCGTTGCTCGGCCTGGCGGGTGTGATGCCTGCGCAGGGCGTCCACGGCCTGGCTCGGCAACTGCAGCGTCCGGCGGGGCGGTGATCAGTGGGTCGGTCGCGGCTGTGATCTGCGCCGGCGGTATGCGGCCACCTTGTGCCGGCTCAGGCAGGTCGACGAGCAGAAGCGCCGCCGGCCGGCCGGTGATTCGTCCGCGTACACGTCCACGCAGTTCGAACCATGGCACGTCCCGAGGCGGGTTTGATCGTGGTTCCCGAGCCAGTCCAGCAGGGACGTCCCCAACGCAGCGGGGAGGATCGCGCTCGCCGTCTCGACCGTCCAGCGCAGGCCCGACTCGGACGCGACGGGTGTGGGACGGGCGGTTCGCAGAAGGCCGTTCAACTCCTCGAAAGCGCGCCCGTCGTGTGCGGCGGAGAACACGCCGAAGGTCGCGTTCGCGGCCGCGGTGAGTTCGCTGGTCGTCGGAAGGGGCGCACGATCGGGCCACTCCAGGAGGTCGGCCGCCTCGGCGTAGGGCATCTCCTGTTCGCCCGCGGCCGCGCGCGGCCGGTCGGCGTACTCGTTCACGAACTCGACGACGCGGCTCATGTCGAGCACAGGTACGGCAAGCACGAGCACAGTGTAACTCTTACTGGACCGCCATCGGGTTACATCGATGGTAACCTTCACTTTCGTGTCTATGGGTTACACATGGGTGGACCTCAGCGTACTGCCCGCCTTCATCGCCGCGGTCGCCGTCTTCTTGCTGGCGCCTGGGCCCGACATGCTCTTCATGGTCGCCACGGGACTGCGAGACGGCCGGAGAGGCGCGACCCGAGCGGCCTTCGGCATCACCGCGGGAGTCAGCGTCTACGTCGTCCTCACCGCTCTCGGCCTCGGCGTGTTCTTCGAGGCCGTGCCCGGCGCCGGCGACGTGATCCAGGTCGGCGGCGCCGCGTATCTCGCCTATCTCGCGTGGACGACCTGGAAGGCCGGCAGGTCGCCGCTGGAGGCTTCGACCGCCGATTCCGCGAACGTGTTCCGGCGCGGCTTCATGGTAAACATCGCCAACCCGAAGATCATGCTGTTCTTCGCCGCGTTCCTGCCGCAGTTCCTCGGCGACGCCACCGAGAAGCCCGTCCTCCAACTCCTGATGCTGGGCCTGATCCTGCAGCTACTGGGCCTGCTCGCCGATCTCGCCATCGGATACGCGGCAGGTGCCGTCCGCGACCGGGTGCTGCGTCGCACCAGAGCCCGGAAGCTTCTGCAGCGGTTGTCGGCAGGCGTCTACGGAGTGCTCGCGACGGTCTTGCTCGCCGATGCCGTCCACTGAGGACACCGCGCCCCTGATCAGCGCAGGCCCCGCCATCGTCGGCCCAGGGCGGCCCGACTGCGGTCACGGGATCTGCTTCGTGAGGTCCTCGATGAGTGTCGGGCGGCTCGGGCGCCAGCCGAGCGCCTCTCGCGTCCGCGCGCTGCTGATCACCTGGTCCAAGGCCAGCCACCGGGCGGCGGGCGTGCCGACGTAGCGGCGATTCCGTACTCGCGTGCCCAGCCGGTCATTTGCGCGGGGATTCCGCCGCCGCACCCGTACACGATGGCCGGCCGGATCACCACCGTACGGACGCGGTCGGCGGCGGACAGCAGCGCCCTTTCGACCTGGGCGCGTGGTGCGTCGCCCTGTGGAGGGTCCTCGGAGAAGGGTGTTTCGCCCACCGCCCCCATCCACCAGATACCGCTGGTGTAGATCAGCGGAACGCCCGGTTCGAGCAGTGCGGCGATCGATGCCAGGTCTACCTCGACGTCCCCGCTGGGGTTGCCGGCGTGGACGATGACGTCCGGGCTCGCGGTGCCGACCGCACGGGGTGTCCACCCGAGGCGAGCGACTCGGCGACGGCCGAACCGATGTATCCGGTCGTGCCGATGACCATCACCTTCATCAGGAACTCCGGCCGGTCGGAGAATCGTCGAGTATCGCGGAGCGCAGCACGTCCAGGCCGACGCTGCCCACGTCCAGGGCCCTGCGATGGAATCGCTTGAGATCGAACGCGGCGCCTTCCGCACTGCGGACCTCGTCCCGCAGGCTCCACGACGACCCCCGAGCCCGCGACCTCGGTCGCCACGGTGTCGGTGAACCGCATCAGCGCTCCTTTGAAGACGCAGTAGGCGGCCGAGGTGTCCCCGCCCCGCGCCCCTTGCAGGCTGTTGATGTTGATGATGTACCCGCGGCCCCGCCGCACCATGGCCGGCAGGACGCGCCTGGTGTAGAGCGCCGGGCCTCGGACGTTGGCCGCGCAGCCGGTCAACCGGCACATCTTCGCCATCACCCGGCACGGCGGCGACCGCCACCCCGCGGTCAGCGTGATCCTCGACCACCTCCGAACGGCCACTCAGCGGTTCGATGACCACGTCCGGAAGGGCGATCACGACGCCTCTTAGCCACGTCAAGGCCACCCGGCGAGTGTCACGGTGCGGCTCCGACGTGGCGGGCGCCCCTGAGTGGGCGTTCTCCGCTGTCGGGCTTCCGCTGCTCGACCAACGGTCGGCGAGGGCCAGGACGAGCGTGCTGTCCAGGATGAGGCAGCCCGCCCCGTACGGCAGGGCGCCGGCACCGGCCAGCACAGGGAAGACCAGGGGGCTGGCGGCCATCTCCGCGAAGCCTGCTGTCAGCACGGTCCGGCTGGGAAATCGGTCGGCGAGGCGAGCGTGAGGCCGCGGAGGTGGGCGAACTCACGTGCGGCCCCGGCGACCTGCCGATCGCCAAGTCCACGCTCTCCGCCCCTTGGCGAGTGCTCCGCGAAGCCGGCCTCATACACGCCCGCGTCGACGGGGTACGGCGGTGGGTCGCACTGCGCCGCGAGGAGCTGGGCACCCGCCCCCCGGCTTGCTCGATTCTGGTCTGCCAGGCGCCGGCCCTGCCGGATGGCGCCCTGGCTCAAGGGCATCGAGAGGACGCATCGAGCCGGACCCGACAGCCGGCACCACTACCTGCCGGGCTATCGAGTGAGTTCCTGCGCGGCTCCCAGTTCGAAGTCGAGCCGGTTCTTGGTGATCTCGGGTTGGTGTTCCTGAACCCAGCGGACGACACCGTCGATGGACTCACTGAACGATCGCCCCAGGGACGTGAGGGAGTATTCCACGCGCGGCGGAGCTTCGGCGTAGACCGTCCTCGTCACCAGGCCGTCCTTGGTCAGGAGCCGCAGTGTCTGGCTGAGCATCCGCGCAGAGACACCGGCCAACCGCTTGTGCAGGGCGCCGAACCGCAGCGGCTCGGATGCGAGCGCGTTGATCACCAGGACGGTCCATCTGTCGCCTACGCGGGCGAGCACGTCACGCGTGAGCACGATGGTCTCTATGCATTCCGGGGTGATCCCCTGGTCCCCCAGATGGGAGCGGAGGGCCGCGTCCATGCGATGCTTCCTTCTGCGTAAGTAAGTGATGGAAAGTGCGTGACCTCCTTTGGATTAATCTCGGAGACCGCGCCGTTACCTCCTGATAGTACTTGTGCCAGGAGGAGACGTTATGACCGAGACAGCCGACCAGGCGGCGCGGGGAACCCGCAACGCACCCACCGAGCAGGTTCCCGGGGACGTCCGGCACGACACGTTCACGGTGTCGCTGCAGCTCCCCGCCCCTCCCGGCGACGTGTTCCGCGCCTTCGCCGACTCCGGCGTCCGGCGGCGATGGGTCAAGCTTCCCGGCAGCGAAACGGCATACGCACACGAATTCAGGGTCGGCGGGGGTGAGACCGCACGCAGCGCCTTCCCAAATCGCAAGGCTCCGCAAGAGCACCTCAAGTATGAGTCGAACTATATCGACATCATTCCAGACGGCCGAATCGTCTATGTCTACAAGGCTTACGTCGACGATATTCTGCGCTGGACTTCGCTCGTGACAATCGAGCTTCGCGTCCAGGACGAGGGGACGGAACTGTCCTGGACCGAACAGGCAGCGTTCGTCAGACCGACGAGCGATGGTGACGACGATCTGCGGCATCTCCGCGGAGGCACACGCCTGCGGTTGAACGGTCTGGTAGCGGCACTCGACGTGCAGCCCCGCCCCTGAGCCATTAATCAGCGGACAGTGCCCTCAACGCGCTGGTCCCGTTCGGTCTTGTTGCCGCCTTCCCGGATGCCGTTCCACGCGGCGTAACCCTTCGCGACGAAGCCCGCCACGCCCGCCGCTTCGGCGGCGGCCAGCAGATGGCCGGTCCCCTGGGGTGCGCCAGCCGGTCGTCTGTGCCTCGGCGGGCCGCCTTGACCGCTGCGCAGTGATGTAACTACTTTGGTTACGTCAGGAGGCGCCCAGTGAGCGCGAACAGCCGGTTCACCGTCGCGATCCACATCCTGTCGTGGATGGCACTGGTGGCCCGCAACGGCGAGGACGTGGTGACCTCGGACCGGATCGCGGGAAGCGTGAACACGAATCCCGTGGTGATCCGGCGCACCCTCGGCCGGCTGCGCGAGGCCGGGCTCGTGCAGTCCCAGCGGGGGAACGGGGCGGGCTGGAGCCTGACCAGGCCGGCCGCGTCGACCTTGCTGCTGGACGTCTACGAGGCGATGGAACCGGGCGAGCTGTTCAGGTTGCATTCAACCCTCCCGAACCAGGAATGCCCGGTGGGGAGGGGCATCCAGCCCGCGCTCCGCCGGGTGTACGGCGATGTCGACGAAGCGGTGAGGCGACGACTGGCGGGCACCTCGATCGAGGACGTGCTGGCCGAGACGCTGAGCAACGCCGACTGAGGTCACCAGGGCCCGCCGCGGCGGGCCCGTTCTCATGGCCTCAATCGTAACTGGAGTGATTACAACTGAGTGGAACGGGAGGACCTGTGCGTGCGATCCAGTACGAACGGTTCGGAGGGTACGAGGAACTGCGACCGGTGAAAGTCCCGTCGCCCAAGGGCGGCGACGCCAAGGCGGTCGTCCGGATGAGCGTGGCCGGAGTCTCGCCGCTGGACGACACGGTGCGATCAGGGAAGCTGGCCGCCGAGATGCTCAAGCCGCTGCCGATCGTCCCGGGCGCGAGCGGCGTCGGCACGGTGACCGACCCCGGTGCGTCGAGGCTCGCCCCGGGCACCCGCGTCCTGGTGACCGGATTCGGGTACTGCGTCGGACGCGACGGGACCTGGCGCGACTTCGTCGAGGCCGACCCGGATCATCTGATTCCGCTGCCGGACGGCGTCGATGACACGGCCGCCGCGGCCCTGTCCACCGGCGCCGGCTATCTGACCGCCTACCTTGCGCTGACCGAGATCGTGAAACTGCGGCCCGGCCAGAGCGTGCTGGCACCCGGCATCGGCGGATCGGTCGGCCTGGGCGGTGTCGAGGTCGCCAGGCTCCTCGGGGCGTCAACGGCGATCTCCACCGCCGGCTCCACCACCAAGGCCGAGGCTGGCCGCGCCGCCGGCCACCAGGTCATCGACCTGTCCCGGGAGTCCTTGCGGGACGGCGTCGCACGGCTGACCGGCGGCACGGGCGTGGACATCGTCCTGGACGGCGTCGGCGGCCCGATCACCGGAGCGGCGCTCGGGGCGCTGGCCAAGGACGGGTCATTGATCAGCATCGGCTATTCCGGCGGGATGCACACCACGATCAACGTCACCGACCTCATCTGGAAGACGGCGCACGTCCACGCGCCGAACTCGCCGAGCGCTACGGCTGGATCAACCGCGTCTTCCCCGGCGACGAGATCGGCCCCTTCGTCGATGCTCTCGCCCGCCGGATCGCCTCCTTCCCGCCGCACGCCGTCCTGCTGGCGAAGCGAGGTAGGACGCGGCCCGCCTGCCCGCCCACGAAGGCCTCCTTGAGGAGGCGCACCTGTTCGATCAGGCACTGGCCGACCCTGGCACCAGGGAGCGCATGCAGGCGTTCCTCGCGGCCGGCGGCCAGACGGCCGACGGTGAACTCGACATCGAGTCGCTCATCGACCGCCTCTGACCGCTGATGCGCAGCCGTCATCATTATGTGCATAATAATGATGCGCATAACTATCTCGTCGAGGAGGGCTCATGGACTTCGACCGAGCCGACACCGTCAACCGGGCCGTCCGCCTGCTGAGCCTGCGGCACCGGGCCAGGATGTCGGCGCTGCTGGATCCGCTCGACCTGCATCCCGGCCAGGAGGCGCTGCTGCTCGAACTCGCCCGGACGGGCCCGATGATCCAGGCCGAGCTGGGCGACGCGCTCGGCACCGAACCGCCCAGCGTCACGCTCATGGTCGGCAAACTCGAAGCGTCCGGTCGCGTGCGGCGCGGCCCCGCACCGTCCGACGGGCGCGCCAGTGTCGTCGAACTCACGGACCGCGGCAGAGCGGTCACCGAATGGGTCAAGGAGCTCTGGTGCACCCTGGCCGAGGAGACCATGGCAGGCCTTCCGGCCGAAACCGCGTCTGAATTGCCCGGTCTCCTCGGAACCTTGACCGCCAATGTCGATGGCCGGCGCCCCCACAAACCGCAGCCCCGCACCAATAGCGCGGTCACGGAATCGCGACCGGCCGGATTTGATCAGGGTATGGCACTGAATGGCGAATACGAGCCGAGCGCGTTGGGTTGGGTCCGCGATCACGTCGAGCTGATCATCCGCACCGGCACCACCGGCAGCGTCACGATGAAAGGGCGGCCCACCGTGCTGATGACCTACCGGGGCGCCAAGACCGGCAAGATCCGCAAGACGCCGCTGATGCGCGTCGAGCACGAGGGGCACTATGCGGCCGTCGCCTCCCAGGGCGGTGAGCCTGCCGACCCGAAATGGTATGCCGCGCTGGTCGCCCGGCCGGCCGTCGAACTCCAGGACGGCTCGGAAACCCGGCGGTACGCGGCGCGGGAGGTGTTCGGGGACGAGAAGGCCCTCTGGTGGCAACGGGCGGTGGACGCGTTCCCTGACTACGCCGCCTACCAGCACAGAACAGAACGCCAGATCCCCGTCTTCGTACTCACCCCCGTAACCGGCGGCTGACGACTTGATGCTGCGACGATTCCGAGGGGACTCGGACGGCGTTTTCCAGGACTGTCATAACCGATGGCTCAGACGCCCGCGATCCGTCCAGAGCCGCAGATGTCGCCCCGCGAACAAGTCATGGAAGACCAGTTGCGCACGACGACGGGTCCAACGCCCGGCCTCGGGGTCAAGGACGCCGTGGCGCCGACCTCTGGTCTGACTGGACGGTCGGCCGCAACGGCGCTCAGCCGTCGGTCATGCGCTGGAACGGGTCGGCGTGACATCGGCACTTGTGAACTCCTCCCGCCATCCATCGTCCCAAGCGATCAGGTGTCCACACGGCCGGGGCACCTTCAGCGTCGTTCTCTAGTCCCTGAGGGGGATCACGTTGGCCCGTGCGGGCGAGGGCGACCCCGGGCATGAGCTGTGATCATGCAACGACCAGCCGACATCCGTGTCGTGGAACCCGAGGGAGACAGCCATGCCAAGTGCCAGGACGCGGACGATCCTCATCGCCGCCGTCGTGATCATGGCGGCCGGTGGTGTCACCACCGCTTACGCCGCCGGCCCGCAGGACGGGCCGGGGACCAGGCCCGCGGCCGGAGCCAAGGAGGCGAGCGTCCGTGGGGCCGCCGACTTCCAGATGCCGTTCGCGCCAGACAAGGACGTCCGCCACTTCGAGTTCGAGGCACGCGCCGCCCCCTACACGCGACCGTTCCCGGCGGCGCCGCACGGACTGCCGTCCGACGCCGCGGGCACCGTGAAGGTCAGCCATTACCTCGCGCGGCAGAACACCACCGTCCATTTCGAGGCCGCCGTGGACTGCATGATCACCAGCCCTGGATACGCGGCGCTCACCGCCAAGGTGGTACGCGTGGACGACTTGGTCCAGGACTGGCTCGGCAAGCGATTGGGCTTCAGCATCCAGGACGCCGGCGCGGACACCCCTGGACGCACCCGGGACCGGGTCGGCTTCTCCTGGCTCTTCGGCAACGTCGAAGAAGATCAGGACGGCAACGCGATCGAAGGCAAAGTCGGCACCTGCCAGGCACCGGCCCCCTTCGCTTCCGTGACAAAGGGCGGCTACACCGTCAAGCACGCAGAACTCACCCCGCCCCCGCCGGGTGCCGGCTAAAGGCACCTCTCTGTGTCAAGCGGCGGCAAGCAGAGAGGTGTTCGCGTACGGCCCGGAACCGGCTGCCGTCGGGCGGGCGTCGTATCGATCATGCTGAGAGCTGAGGACTTCATGGCGTCGGCCGACGTGGACACCGACGTGGCGGCCAACGTGCTCGCCTATGTGGCCGAGTTGGAGCGGCGTGGTGTCGTCGTCTCCGATGTGGAACACGAGCCGGACGCCGACGGCACGGAGGAGTGGTCCTTCCGCCTCAAGATCGCGGATCGGTGGCTGGTGCGCGTCATGATGCCGGTCTGGCCGCTGGAATGGATACAGCGACCCGGGGACTTTGAGGAGCAGAGGGCGAACACCGAGTGGCAGGGCGACATTTACGTCGACGGCGGCCTGGACGGCCCGGACGACTTCGACGGTGAGTACCCGACCTGGGAGGAGGCCGTCGAAGCGGGCGTCCGCATCGCCCAAGGCGCCGAGCAGGAGGTCTGACGGCCGACCCGAACCACAAGCGGCGGCTCGCCGAGCCCTCGCCGCGCGGGCCGAGGGCGTCGGCGGTGTCATGAGCACCGTCCTCCGCTACGCCGAGGACACCGTCACGGACATGCTGGGCGTCCCCGCGGAGCAGGGGTGGCGGACGGCGGCGATGCTGGCCTTCGGCTACCCGCTCGGCCGATGGGGCGTCGCCGCCAACCGCCGCCCCGTGTACGAGGTGGCCTCCCGCAACCACTGGAGCGGCCCATTCGGCGCCGAGGTCCCTGAACCCTTGTGGAGCGACCCGGCGGAGAACTCTGCGAGCTGACCGGAGCCGTCCGGCGGCACCGCGCCGGCCCGGCCGGCAAGGCCGGGGCGCTGGTCACCGGGCGGCCAGGCGCCCACCGCCCTCGTGGACGCCGGCGGTGAAGTCCCGCACGGCCGTGACGCACTGTCGAGCGCCTACTGATCGCCGCGCAGGTACCGGGTCACCATGTCCACCAGTTCGTTCTCGAACGTCTCGACGGGAACGGTCCGCGGGTGGGCCATGAACTTGTGGGTGTTCAGTTCCACGGTGGTCACGATCAGGTCCGCAGCCGTGTCGAGGTCTCGTACGCGGACGTCAGGGTGGCGGGCGAGCAGATCGCGCACCTGACCGACGCGCGTCTTCTCGTGTCGGCCGATCGTGTCGAGCAGTTCCCGCGAAAGGGGCACCTCCTCGAGCATGATGCGCAGCAGGTGCGGATCGTCACGGTGGTTGTCGATCGCGTCGCGGACCAATGTCCGCACCGTCGCCTCCAAGCCTCCGGCCGACAGATCGAACTGGTCGGCCCGCGTCCAGGTGCCGCGGTCGAGGTGCCGCACCGCCAGCTCGGCGAGGATGGCGTCCTTGTTCGGGAAGTACTGGTACAGCGAACCGATGGAGATGCGGGCGCGTTCGGCGATGCGGTTCGTGGTGCCGGCGGCGTAGCCGTACTCGGCGAAAACGTGAGCAGCGGCGGTGAGGATGCGCTCGCGGGTGAGCTCGGCGCGCACCTGGCGGGGCGTGCGACGTGGTTGAAGACGGCGGTCGGCCGACGGCATCCGGGGTCCTCCTGGGGCACGGAAATGCGAGTAGCCAAAGACCTGAGCTATTGCTCACAATAGCCTTATGAGCTGCGTAAACAAAGCCCTAACCGATATGGGGCAGGTGCCGTGATCTCGACCGTGTACCTGCCCGACGCGAGGTGCGGCGCGTCGTCCGGCCCCTCCGATAAGGGGGTCGCCAGCGAGTCCGGGCCGACCACGGCGGTGCGGCTGCCTCTGGTCAAGGGCCCTGGCGTACCCCAGCGCGACATCTTCTTCTCCGGCCACCGGCGCCTGTGCCGGTCCCTCCCCGGCTGAAAGGTCTTCCCGTGCAGCAGGAAAGCCAGTTGAACGTCCCGGACCGGGTGACGACCGTGGAGGAGGTCGAGGCCATCGTCGGCCGCCCGGCATCGGCGATCATGCTCAAGCAGATCAGCGCCCTTGACGAGGGCTGCCGGACCATCCTCGCCCAGTGCCCGATCGCGGCCTTCGGCTACCGGGATGCCGCAGGAACCGGGAGGACGACCTTCATCGGCGGGACTCCGGGGTTCGCGCGCGTCCACTCCCCCACGCGGATCTCGTTCACCCTGCCCGAGCCGGGCGAGCCGCACGGCCCGGTCTCCTTCTTCTTCCTCCTGCCGGGCGTCGGGGAGATCCTGCGCGTCAACGGTTCGGTGGCCGGGCGCAGGGCCGCCGAGACGACCGTCGATATCGAGGAGGCGTACGTGCACTGCGCGCAAGCCGTCCTCCGCTCACGGCTGTGGCAGCCGCCCGCCCCGGCCGATCCCGCCGCCGGGATCACCGGTGACGGGCCCCTGTGCCGTCCCGGCGTCGCCGACTTCCTCGCCGCGGCGCCGTTCCTCGCGCTGTCCTCCTGGGACTCCTCCGGCGGGAGCGACACCAGCCCGCGCGGCGACCGGCAGGCGGTGGCGCGGATCCTGGACGGCCGCACGCTCGTCATCCCGGACCGCAGGGGCAACAAGCGCGCCGACACGCTCCACAACCTCCTGGAGGACGACCGGCTCTCGCTGGCCGCGCTCGTCCCGGGACGCACCGGAGTGCTGCACGTCCGCGGCCGCGGCGCGATCACCACCGATCCCGCGCTGCTGGAGACGATGGCGCTGCGCGGGATGTCCCCGCACGCGGCACTGCTCATCGACGTCGAACACGCCGAACTGACCGGCAACGACGCCGTGGCACGCTCGCGGCTGTGGACCCCCGGCGCGCACCTCGACCGCGACGCCATGCCGGACCTGATCGGGCTGGCGCGAGAACACCTCACCGCCAACTCCGCCAGCACCGACGGCGGCCCACCGGCGTTCCCCCTCAGAGTCGTCGGGGCGATCCCTGGGATCAATCGGCTGCTCAGGCTGGTGATCAACCGTGCCTACCGGTCCGGGCTGCGAAAGGAAGGCTACGAGGACATCGAGGACGGCGCGGGCGATCGGCGCCGCGGCTCCACCCACGCGCACCGTGATCTCCGCGCCGGAGACCGCCTCGCCGTCCGCGGCCCGTCCGGCTCATTCCACATCGAGCCGCAGTTCCCCGAGGAGATCGTGCTGGTCGCCGCGCATCGCGATCGGCTGTCGGTCACCCACGTACTGACCAGCAGGGACGGCCGACTCGACGCCGCCGGTGTAGGCCGCTGGATCAACGACCTGCAACCGAGCCGGAACGCCCATTACTACATCTGCGGCCCCGAACCACTCATGGAAACCGTGCGAGACGTCCTCGCGGGTCTCGCAGTCCCGGACACCCAGGTGCACCACGAGCGCTACACCAGCGGAGCCGACGCCACATGGCCACCATCGCGATGGTCGCGGCGACCGGATACTTCACGGAAGCCACGATCAGCCCGCACCTGAGCTTCGACATCGCCTGGTACTGGTACACGTTCGCCGCTCTCGGCGTGGTCTGCCTTCGCTCGCCACCATCTATGTGATGGCCGGGTGCTGCCTGAGCGTGATCGTGTCCTCTCTGCGGGGCACCGTGTCGGGCTCGATGTGGTCGACCAGGATCGCACCGGCCATCGCCGGCACCGGACTCGTCATCATCGGCGGAATCATCGTGGCCCACTATCAGGACGTCACCGGAAGCGACTCCCCGTACATCTTCGCGATGCCGCTGATCCTCGTCGCCGGCGCGGCATACGGAGCACTCGCCATACGCCGAGACCCTGACATCAGGCTCGAGAACTACGTCACCGAATGACCGTTGCCGTCCGATCCTCTCGTGGAGGACAGCGCCCGGGGGTGTATCTACCATCGCTGCGCTTTCCAGTGCTCGCCCCAGTCGTGGCCGCAGCCCCCGGGCCGTCCCTGGGTTGTAGATCTGGTCGTCAGTCGTCGCGGGTCAGGCCGACGAACATCGTCTGGTGGAGTTGGACGACGTGATCGTGGGCTATGTCGACCGCCGCCGCGTCGTGCCGGCGGATCGCTTCGACCAGGGCCCGGTGCTCGTCGTTGGACCGCCGCAGCGTCTCGAGCGGGTACGGCAGGTAGTAGTGGTACAGATCGCGCAGCACCGCGCCGTACGGCTCGACGGCCGCCGGGGCGCCGGTCGCAGCGGCGACGGCGAGGTGGAACCGCTCGTCGCAGCCGTGAAACTCCGCCCAGTTCGCCGCCCGGTCCATGTCGGCGACGAGGTCGTCGAGGGCTGCGACGGCCGCATCGTCGGCGTGGCGGGAGGCGAGGTAGGCGATGCCGCATTCGAGGGCCAGGCGGTGGTCGATCAGCCGGTGCACGTCGGCGGCGGCGGACCGGTAGGCGTTCATGGCCTTGACGGCCTGCCGGCTGGGGTGCTCGGCGACGAGGGTCCCGCCGTTCCGCCCGCGGCGCCGTTCGAGTAGGCCGTCCTCGCAGAGCGAGACGAGCGCCCGCCGCACGGTGATCTCCGCGACGTCGAGGGCCCGGGCGATCTGGTCATTGGCGGGAAGGCGCTCCCCGGGCGCCAGCAGCCCGAGGTCGACCGCGAGTGCGATCCGGGCCCGCACCGTCTCCAGCGCCGAGAGCCGCCGGATGCCGCTGAGCGCCGGTGCGCGAAGCCTTTCGGTGGTCGCGCTGCCGCCCGGCTCGGGCGCGTCGGGAGGGACGGCCATGCGCCCACTCTAGCGATGCCGAGGAAGGTCCTCAGGTCCGACCCCTTGGATAACTGCTCATTTTGCTCTATTTTCTCCTCAGGCCCAGAGAGAGGCGGACGACCGTGGCCCGACCACTGCCCATCACGCTCGCGCAGGTACCGCCGCGCCTGTTCACGGCGCCTTTCGCCGACTTCGCCGCCCAGGCCCGGGACCTGCTCGACCGGTATCGGGCAACGCGAGTCCTGGTGTACCCGGAGCTGCACCTGTGCGGCGTGGACACCTCGCGCGGGCATGTGCGGCAGCAGGTGCGGGACGCCGCCGAGCCGCTGGACGGGCCGCGAAGTGCGGAGCTCGCCGAGCTGGCGCGCGAGCTCGGGATCTGGCTGCTGCCGGGCAGCGTCGTCGAGCGCGGCACGAACGGCGAGCTCTTCAACACGGCGCTCGCCTTCTCTCCCGAGGGCCGCCTCGCCGCGTCGTACCGGAAGGTCTTCCCCTGGCGGCCGTACGAGCCGTACGACCCCGGCGAGCGGTTCGTCGTCTTCGATCTCGACGGCGGCGGCCGGGTCGGGTTCGCGATCTGCTACGACATCTGGTTCCCCGAGGTCGCCCGCCACCTGGCCTGGATGGGCGCCGAGCTGATCGTCAACCCGGTGATGACCACGACCAAGGACCGAGCGCAGGAACTGGTGCTCGTACGTGCCGCCGCCATCGCCAACCAGGTCTTCGTCGCGAGCGTCAACACCGCCGGACCGACCGGTACCGGGCACTCCCTGGTGGTCGACCCGGAGGGCGCCGTACGTGCCGAGGCCCCCGGCGACGCCCCCGCCGTCCTCACGGACCTGCTGGACCTGGACGAGGTCACCCGCGTCCGTACGCACGGCACGGCCGGCGTGAACCGCATGTGGGACCAGTTCAACGACGCAGACTCCCCCATCGAACTGCCGCTGTACGAAGGCCGCATCGACCCTCGGCGGTGGCGCCCGGCGGGCCATCACCCTTCCGCGACCAACTGAGCCTGTCCCTCGCACCACCCCAGGGAGCCGTCCATGGACACCCATCCCCGTACGCTCAAGCGCAGCCTGACCCTGAGATCGGTCGTCCTGTTCGGCCTGGCGTACATGACACCGCTGATCGTCCTCGGCACGTTCGGGGTCGTGGCGACCACGACGAACGGCGTCGTGCCGACGGCCTATCTGCTCGCGCTCGTCGCGATGCTCTTCACCGCTTACAGCTACGGACGCATGGCGACGGCGTACCCGGTGGCCGGCTCGGCGTACACGTACGTACGGCGCGCGATCGAGCCCCGGCTCGGGTTCCTCGTGGGCTGGGCGACGCTACTGGACTACTTCTTCCTGCCGATGGTCATCTGGCTGATCGGCGGGGCCTACCTGCAGGCCAGATTCCCCGGCGTGCCAGGCTGGACGTGGATCCTCGCCTACATCGTCGTGACCACTGTGTTGAACCTGCTGGGAATCAAGACCGCAGAACGCACCAACAACCTGTTCATGGTCTTCCAGATCCTGGTCATCGCAATCTTCGTGCTGCTGTCACTGCGGCACGCCGTCCACGTGGACGGCGCCTCGGCGCTCGCCTCGGGGACTCCGTTCTTCCACGACGGGACGACCTTCGCCGGCATCTCGGGCGGGGCGGCCATCGCGGCGTACTCCTTCCTCGGCTTCGACGCGGTCACCACGCTCACCGAGGAGACCGTCGATCCCGAACGCACGATGCCGCGCGCGATCCTTCTGATCGCGCTGATAGGCGGGGCCATCTTCGTCACGGTCGCCTACACCACGCAGCTGGCCCATCCAGGCAGCGCATTCGAGGACTCCAGTTCCGCGGCCTTCGAGATCGCCGTGACGATCGGCGGTGACCTGTTCTCCTCGATCTTCCTGGCAGGTCTGGTCGTGGCGCAGTCCGCCTCCGGGATCGCGGCCCAGGCCAGCGGGTCACGCCTGCTGTTCGCGATGGGACGTGACTCGGTCCTGCCGCGCCGGCTGTTCGGCTACGTCCACCCGCGTTTCCGAACCCCGGCCTTCAACATCCTGCTCACCGGCGCGGTCGGCCTCATCGCGCTCCGGCTGAGCGTCGCCACCTCGACGTCGTTCATCAACTTCGGTGCCTTCGTGGCATTCACGTTCGTGAACCTGAGCGTCATCGCGATGTTCGTCCGCGACCGCCGCTCCGGCGCGGGCGGCCGCGTCCTGACCGGCATCCTGGTCCCCGCGGTCGGCGCGCTGGTCGACCTTTGGCTGCTGTTCCACCTCGATGGAAGAGCCCTGATCCTCGGCCTGATCTGGCTCGCGCTCGGCGTCGCCTACCTGGCGTACCTGACGAGATTCTTCCGGCTCGCACCCCCGGAGCTGGAGTTCACCGAGGACAAGCGTCCTGCCGAGCCGGTACCCACCGAATAGACCCGGAACGGCCGGCCGGTCGAGGAACAGGTCGCGCCGGGAAGGTCACGCTGCCGGTGCCGCTTGGCCAACGAGGTGGCGCGGCGGATGGTGGAGGACGACGTCTGATGAGCCTCATCGACGCCGCGGCGGCCTGCGCGGGATCCGGTCGGTGCGCATGGTGCCGGTCTGTTGCCGTTCAGGGGCGGGCGGGTGTCCGTTACCTGGGGTGGACGGCGTCGAAGATCCTGCGGAGGTCCTCGGGGGTGACGCCCTCCCGGAGTTCGGCCGGGTCGTCCACGACATGTTCCAGGTGGCCGCGGGCCGCCTCCAGATCACCGCGGCGTGCGGCGATCCGCGCGGCGACGCGGTTCGCGACCCGATGCCTGGGGTGCCGCTCGAGGAGGGCGTCCACCAGGGGGCTCGCCTCGTCGTCGAGTTCCAGGTCGCAGAGAAGATCGGCCAGGTCCGAGCGCGGGTCGAACAGTGAGGTGGCCGTGAAACCGCTGTAGCCCTTCCGCACCGACGGGTGCACCTCGACCGCCGTGCGCAGCCAGTCGGCCGCCTCGTCCAGCCGTCCCTGACCGCGCAGGGACAGGCCCAGCCAGTACGCCGCCTCGTGCAGCGGCTCCTTCTCCTCGCGGCCTTCCCAGGCGATCCGCAGCACCGGCTCGGCTTCGGCGTACGCCCCGCGCCGGACCATGCTCCGTCCGGCGAGCCAGCCGCACCAGGCGACACCCCCCTGGACCGCGAGCACCCACATGCGCTCGGCCTCCTGCCGGTCGCCGTACTCGTCCGAACGCGACCCGGCCCACCAGGCGGCCTCGCCGTGGCCGAGCCGGCCGGCGCGCCGCAGCCACTTCTCGGCCTTGAACTCGTCCTTGGCGTACAGATAGAACCGCCCGACGCGTTCGATCAACTCCACGTCCGCGGGATCGGCGACCGGAGCTGCGCCGGCACGTTCATAGGCGGCCTCGGCCGCGGGCAGGAACCACTCGATCACATACTCCGAGTCGGCGTTGCAGACGTCGTACAGGAACTCGCCCAGTTCCAGCTTCGTCTGCGGATCGCCGTCCTCGGCCGCCAGGCGGAACCACTTCACAGCCTCCGGGAGTGCGCGCTTGTGCCGGAGCAGCCGAGCCAGTTCGGCCGCCGCCGCGCGGTCGCCGGCCTCCGCGGCGGTGCGCAGGTCCGGCAGCCGCGCCTCATCCACCTCGTCGAGCAGGTTGTCGGGCTGCCGGCGATACTCCTCGACACGCTCCAGCCCGGCCGCGTAGTCCTTGTCGTTGTCCTCATCCGCTCGTTCGCCGTACGCCGTATACCAGCGCTGCGCCTCATCGAGCCGCCGTTGGTTCAGGTAGAGGACGGCCAAGTTCCACATCGCCTCGGGCCGGCCGAGGTCCGCCGCGCGCCGCAGCCACGTCTCGGCCTTGTCCAGGTCACCGTGCTCGCGCTGCAGAAGGCCGTAGACATACGGGACGAATCCCGACTCCGGGAATCGTTCCGCCGCCTTCTCCATAGCGCTCTGCGCGTCCTCCCAACGGTCGAGCTGGACCAGCAGCAGTGCCTTCCAGACCAGAGGAGCGTCGTCCTGCGCCACTTCGGCGGCCTTGTCGTATACCAACAGCGCATCGTCGAGGTACCAGGGGTACGTCCTGAAGTTCTCGGCCCGGTCACGCAGGTCGTGGACGGCTTCCAACGCCCACTCCAGGTCGTCCTTGTCCTCCTCCGCCTGATCCAGAAGGTCGTCGCACCTGAATATCTCGCTGGAGAGGCCGTCCATCAGGCCCAGAGCGTCACCGGCAACGTGATCGCCCTCCCGCTGCGCCTCCTCCAGCCGTGCCCTGGCCTCGTCCTCCCTGTACTGACTGGCGAGCAGGACCGCACCGTTGGTCTTGCACTCCAGACTGCCCAGGGCGGCGCCCCTGTCGTACCACTCGGCCGCCCCGGCGAGGTCGCCGGATTTCTCCAGCAGTGTCGCCAGGCCGAACGCGCAGCCGCCGTCGTGATCCGCCGCGGCCCGGTACCAGCGCTCCGCCTGGTCGTACTCGCCCCTGTCACGCAGGATGATCGCGAGCGTCCGGGCGGCGTGCCCGTCGCCCGCGAGGGCGGCGGGCTCCAGCCACGGCATGGCCCCGTCCACGTCCTTGACCGAACCGCCCATCAGGAACGTGGCGTACTCCACGCCGGCCTGCGGATCTCCCGCCTCGGCAGCGGCGCGGAACTCGGATCCGGTGGGTTCCTGCGGGGAGTTCGTGGACATCCGCCAGTCATACCAGAGATCGTTCAGCGCTCGTCCGACAAGATCAAAAAGAACACGACCTGTCGCCTTTACTTTGTAGATC
Source organism: Actinomadura sp. B10D3 (assembly GCF_039871695.1). Classification (NCBI taxonomy): domain Bacteria; kingdom Bacillati; phylum Actinomycetota; class Actinomycetes; order Streptosporangiales; family Thermomonosporaceae; genus Actinomadura; species Actinomadura sp. B10D3. The sequence continues at coordinate 119,150 of NZ_JBDPLY010000022.1, read as the reverse complement.
ACTGCGTCCGGGCCCTTGACCGTCCGCGAGACGCTGGACGCACTCAATGAGAACCGGACCCCGCCGCTGGCCTACACCACCGTGCTCACCGTGATGAGCCGGCCGGCCGAGAAGGGCGCCCTCACCCGCAGCACCCAGGGGAGGCGGACCTGTTTCGGAGGTGTCCGCCTCCCCGCCGGGTCAAACCGGAGTGGGCTGGTCGGCGCCGGTCGCGATGGCGGCGCGGAGACGGTTCAGTTCCTTGGGGTAGTTGACGGTGGCCGCGCCCACCAGGACGCCGTCCCGCGAGAACGCGACCGCGAACTTCGACTCCTCGACCGAGCCGGCGACGATCGTGCTCTGGTCGGCGAGACGCGGAAAGCCGGCCCACTGGATGCGCTTGCCGTGCACGCGCGTGCCGAGCCCGGCCACCTCGACGAAGGGTTCGGCGCCGGAAGGCCCGCGCAGCAGATTGCGCGCGGCCAAGGCTCCCTGCTCGTTGGCGTTCGCCCAGTGCTCGACGCGGACCGGCTCGTCGCCGAAGAGCCGATGAGGCCAGCGGGCGACGTCGCCCGCGGCGACGACGTCCGCGAACCCGAGCGCGAACAGCCTGTCGTCGGTGAGGACGCCGTCCTGGACCTGGACGCCACTGCCGTCCAGCCACTCGGTGTTGGGGGCGACTCCCATCCCGGCGATGACCAGGTCCGCCGGGATCGACCGTCCGTCGCTCAGGTGGACGGCCGCGACCCGGCCGTCGGGGCCGCCTTCCAGACGGTCCGCCCGGACGTCGGTCACCAGGTCGACGCCGTTGCGCCGATGGTGCTCGGCGAGCCAGTCCGCCACCTGCCGGCCGACCACGCCGATCATGGGGAGCGGCCCGCTCTCGATGAGCGTCACGTCCATGCCCTGGGCGCGTACCGCGGAGGCCACCTCGCCTCCGATGAACCCGCCGCCGATGACGACGACCTGCCGAGGCCTGTGCGCGAGAGCCGTCCGAAGTTCCTTGGCGTCATCGATGGTGCGCAGGACGTGCACTCCGGTCAGCGCCATCTGGTCCTCGGGCAACCGCCGCGGACGGGCACCGGTCGCTATGACCAGGCCGTCGTAGGCGAGTTCGGAGCCGTCGTCCAGGACGACCACCCGATCCGCGGTGTCGAGCCGGACCGCGCGGCGACCGCCCAGCCATGTGGCGTCGAACTCGTCGCCCCCGGGTAGGGCGACGTCATCATCGCCGGTGAGAACGTTCTTGGACAGCGGCGGCCGGTTGTACGGAAGGTGTGGTTCGGCTCCGACCAGCGTGAGTTCGCCGGCATACCCCTCGCTCCGAAGCGTCTGGACGGCGCGGACGCCCGCCAGCGAAGCCCCTGCGACAACGATCCGAGTGTGGTCACCCATGGCAGCGCTCCTCTCATATGCCCTACCCCCCTAGGGTATATGGACGCCTCCGGCGCTTGGCAAGCTGAAGGCACCGAAGCCTGATCTCCAAACGCCCGCCACTCCCCGGCCGGCCGCCCACGGCGACCTCGCGGAGCGCTCCAGGCTTCAGCCGCCGACCAGGGCCGCTCCCTCTCCTCGCCCTCGGCTTCGCAGCTGCGCCCGACCTCCCCTTCGACACTCCGAGCCTCGTGTCGATCGACTCACCACGTGGAACCGGCGACTACACCATCAAAGAGTGGGGGAACGGCCCCGTCCCACACCACGTCGCCACAGCGCGAAGCGATCGCCATCGCCGTCGACCGGAGACAAGGGCCACTCCAGCTCACCCGTGCACCGCCGCGCACAGCCCGTCTCGGGGATTCGCCCGGTTAGCGGGCGGTCTTCAGCGCGTCCCCGCCGTCTCCGCCGGGGCCGCGTCCGGTGGCGCCGGGACGGCCGCGGCGGCGTGGGCGGCCGAGTCGTCGCCCGGGAGGCGGCGCAGCCAGCCCGGCATCGACCAGGTGGCGCGGCCGAGCAGGGTCATGATCGCCGGAAGCAGCACGCCGCGCACGATCGTGGCGTCGAGCAGGATCGCGACCGACATCCCCACGCCGAACATCTTGTACTCGATGGCCGACAGCGTGGTGAAGATCGTGAAGACGCCGACCATCACCACCGCCGCGCTGGTCACCACCCCGGCACTGCCGGCGATCCCGCCGACGATCGAGTCGCGGTGCGCGGCGCCGCCGAGGCGCCGCTCGCGGATCCGGCTGAGGATGAAGATGTGGTAGTCCATGCTCAGCCCGAACAGCATGACGAACATGAACAGCGGCAGCCAGCTCAGCACCGCTCCGTAGGAGGTGAAGGCGAGCACCGAGGTGAGGTGGCCGTCCTGGAAGACCCAGGTCACCACCCCGTAGGCCGCGCCGACCGACAGCAGGTTCAGCGCGATCGACACCAGCGGGATCGCCACCGACCGGAACGCCGCGAGCAGCAGCACGAACGCCAGCGCGAGCACGGACGCGAACACGATCGGCGTGCGGCCGTGCAGGCGGGCGGCGAAGTCGTGCGGACCGGCCGTCGTACCCGTGACCGCGTAGTGGATCCCGTCGACCTCGCCGAGCGTCGCCGGCAGCGCCTTCTCCCGGAGCACCTCCAGCGCCCGCATGGACGCGGCGTCCGAACCCGAGCCCGCCAGCGGCACGTTCACCACCAGCACGTTCCCGACCTCGTCGACCTGGATCGGCTCGCCCAGCGCGCCGCCGCTCGCCGCGACCTCCCGGTGGAGCCCGTCGACGGCCTTCGCCACCGCCGGGTCGTGCACCCGGCCGCCCCAGACGACGACCTCGGCCGGGGACGGCCCGCCGGGGAACTCCTCCTGGATGCGCGCCGCCGCGTCCACCGTGGCGTTGCTGCGCGGCAGGTCGTTGGTGAGCGCCGGGTCCTGCAGCCGCATCCCGAACGCGGGAACCGACAGCACGGCGAGCAGCACCGCCGCGACGCCGCCCAGGAGCACGGGACGCCGGACGACCGCACGCGCGATCGCCGCCCAGAGCCGGGACTCGCCGGCCGCCGTGCGGCGCCTGCCGAGCCACGGCACCCGGCCCCTGTCCACCCAGCGGCCGAGCGCGGCCAGAAGCGCCGGCAGCACCGTCACCGAGCCGACCACGGTGAGACCCACCACCAGGATCGTGCCGACCGCCATGCCGCGGAAGACGTCGATGCCGGTGACGAACAGCCCGGACAGGCAGAGCATCACCGTGACGCCCGACATCACGACCGCACGGCCCGAGGTGCGGGCGGTGATCCGCAGCGCCTCCCCCACGGTCCGCCCCGCGGCCCGCTCCTCGCGCTCGCGGCGCAGGTAGAACAGGGAGTAGTCGACGCCGACCGCCATCCCGATCAGCAGCACCATCGAGGCCACGGTGCTGTTGATCGGCATGACCTGCTTGATGACCTGGACCAGGCTGACGGTGGCGACCACCGCCGACAGCGACAGCAGGACGGGGATCCCGGCGGCGACCAGCGCGCCGAAGACCACGACGAGGATGAGCAGGGTGAGCGGCAGCGACAGCATCTCCGAGCGCTTGTAGTCGTCGCCGTAGACCTCGTCGGTCGCCTTGGCGATGCTGCGGTCGCCTGCCTGCGCGATCCGCAGGTCCGGGTACTTCTCGCGGACGGAGTCGACGGCCTTCGCCGAGGCGGCGAACGCGGCGTCCTTCTCGTCGTCGGTGCCCGTCATCTCGAAGACGACCAGGCCCGACCTCCCGTCGGCGGAGATCAGCCGCTTGCCGGAGCCGGGGTCGAGCGGCGACAGGATCCCCGACACAGGTGCCGTCTTCAGCGCCGCCACGAGGTCCTGGACGGCCTGCCGCAGCTCCGGGTCGGAGGCGAAGGGCCCGCCCGGCGTCCTCTCCTGGACGAGCACGTTCTCGCGCGCCGTTCCGTCCACGTCCTGCTCGTTCAGGATCCGCTGCCCGCGCCCGGCCTCACCCGGACCGGTGGTGTGCGCCTGGTCGCCGGTGACCAGCCCGCTGAGCACGAACGCGATCACGACCAGTCCGAACCACGCGGCGATCACCGGCCACTTGTGCCGCGCGGACCAGGCCGCGACCCGTTCCACCACCGGCCCGCGCGCCGGCGGCGCCCCGGAGGCGGAAACGGGTTCGGGCCCGGCGCCGGAAGCGGAATCGGGGTCCCCGGACGATATGGGGGCGTTCTCGGACATGGTCGTCTCTCCTCGATCAGCTCGTCGACGTCCGCGCGGCACGAGGCCCGCGCGGCGGATCACGCCGCCATGACCCGCGCGGTCGCCTGGACCCGGCCGGCCCGGACGGTGACCGACCGGCATGCCAGGCCGACCTCGGCCACCCAGAAGCGGTCCAGCAGGACGGTCGGGCGGGCGTGCATGGACTGCTGCCGCCTCCGGAACACCACCTCGACGGCGTCCGCGCTCAGCGGGATCTGCCCCCATGCCAGGGACCAGGACCGCCCGAGCCTGCGGCCCCGGCGAGCCCCGCGCAGCAGGGCGGGGCCCGTGACCGCGGCCACCGAGACGTCCTCGAAGCCGCTCACGGAGTAGACCTCCAGGGCGGGGCGCCGCCCGGTCCCCCGGGCGCTGCGCAGCAGCCAGCCGCTCAGCGGGAGAGAGAGTTCATGCGGATCGGAGTCGCCGGCACCGTCACTGATCGACTTGCCATGGAGCAGCATGAGCTGCTCTCCTTTCCATGAAGGCGCGTTCTCTGTGCGACCTCGCCCGCGGGCGAGAGGATGGTACGTCTTCCATCGCTGGGTCGCCGAGTTGCCGCTCGGCGGCCCAGATCACGCGAGGGTCGTTACTCGACCTCCTTGAGGATGCGTTCCAGCGATTCCACCCGGGTGCTGATGTCGGCGAGGTGGACGGCGATCTCGCGGAGCTGGAGCTCGGTGTTCTCCTGAACGAGCAGGGCGGCCTCGGCCAGCTTGCGGTGGTCCTGGTCGCGCTCGGCCTCCGCCCTGGCCCGCTTGACGGCCGCGTACTGCCGGATGCCCACCGTGATGACGGTCGTGAGCAGGACGAACACCCCGATGACCGAGACGACGTCCTCGACGATCCACGCGTCACCCATCGCGGGGCTCCTTCCGCGCGTCCCCGTCCCCGTCGCGCGGCGCCAGCGTCTCGGCCGCCGCCGCGCAGGCCTCCGGAGTGAGGTTCAGCGCGAAGGGCACGACCTCGTAGTACTTCATGGCCTTCCCGTCCTCCGACAACTCGAGGGTGGCCGTCACCAGCCCGACCGCTTCCAGCTTGCGCAGGTGGACCTGCAAGAGGGCCCGGCTGATGCCCAGGTCCCGGGCCAGCTGGCTCACATAGTTCCGCTGCTTCGACAGGACACCGATCACCCGTATCCGGTGCGGATTGGCGAGCACCGCCAGCACCTTCACCAGGTCATCTCCCGTCAGGTCCCCGATGCCCATGTCAACCTCTTGCACATGCCAACAAACGTTAGCGGGTGGCGTGCGGAGGGACCAGGCCTCCCGAGGTGAACCAGGGTCCCCCTGGGGAAAGATCAGGGGGACCCTGAGACGCGCGGCGGCCCCGGGCGCCGGCTCAGCGGGACGCGGGCACGCCGGTCACCTGCCGTGCAGCCTGCGCAGGTACTCGTAGTTGCCGGGCAGCGACGCGACCAGCTCCCGCTGCTCCTGCTTGACCCGCCCGAACAGCGGGAGCGCGCCCCTGATGGACTCGGGCTTGTGCGCCAGCAGCGGCAGCGGATGGTCGGGGGTCAGGCCGAGGCCGGCGAAGATGCAGTAGTAGCTGCCGTTGGTCCAGAAGTTGCGGAACTCCGCCTCGAAGTTCCCGTAGTAGGTGCTCTCGTCGGTCACCGGCGCGTTGATCGGCAGCCCCGCCTTGTACATCTCGACCTTCCGGCGGATGTTCTCCGGCAGGTGGATGTCCTTGGTCGCCCGCCAGAACGGGGTGTCCACGCGCGGCGACAGGAAGAAGTGCGCCTGGATGAAGTCGCGGGTGTCGTCGAACATGACCGCGATCTCCTCGTTGAACGAGTCGATGAGGGCCTGGTCGAACCCGGTGTCGGGGAAGTGCTTGACCAGCTGGTGGATCGCCGCGGTGATGAAGTAGATCCCCGTGGACTCCAGCGGCTCCAGGAAGAACGAGGACAGGCCGATGCCCACGCAGTTCTTGACCCAGGTGCGCTCGTTCCGGCCGACCCGGAAGCTCACCTGGTTCAGCGAGGCGGTGTCCGGGTCCAGTTTCCACATCTCGCAGAACTCGGCGGTCGCGTCCTCACGGGACTGGAACTTGCTGGAGAAGACGTAGCCGGTACCGAAGCGGCCCAGCATCGGGATCTTCCAGGTCCAGCCGCTGCTCATCGCGATGGCCGAGGTGTAGGGCTCCACGCCGTGCGCCTCGTCGTCGTGCGGAATCTGGGTCGCCACCGCGCTGTCGCACGGCAGGTGGTCGCCCATGTCGATGAACGGCTCGCCCATCGCCTTGTTCATCAGCAGGCTGCGGAAGCCCGAGCAGTCAATGAACAGCTGTCCCTCCAGCCGCTCGCCGCCCTCGGTGGTCAGCGCGGTGACGAAGCCGCGCTCGTCCTTCTCGACGCCGGCGAGCTTGTCCTGGACGTGGACCACGCCCTGCTTGCCGGTGGCGAACCGGCGCAGGAAGTCGGCCACCAGGTGGGCGTCGAAGTGCCAGGCGTACCGGGTCGCCGGACGGCCTTCCAGGTCGCGCGGGGCACGCTTGGCGTCCATGATCGCCGGTTCCCGGAAGCAGGCGTAGTCGAACGGCTCGTCGGTCCGGCCGTGGTGGCGCTCGTGGTACCAGTAGTGCGACAGCGGGATCCGGTCGTGGTCGGGCAGCAGCCCGAACGGGTGGTAGAAGTGGTCGCTGCCGTGCTCGTCCTCGCGGGAGACCGGGCTGGACTCGCCCGGCGTGCGCCAGTTGATGAACTTCACCGCCATCTTGAACGCGGCGTTGCACTCGGGCATCCACTCCTCCTCCGAAAGCCCGAGGTAGTCGAAGAAGGTCTTCTGCAGGTTCGGCACGGTGGCCTCGCCCACGCCGATCCTGGGAATGCCCGGGGCCTCCAGCACGGTGATCCGCGCGGTGCCCTGCAGGGCCTTGCCGAGGTAGGACGCGGTCATCCAGCCGGCCGTGCCGCCGCCGAGGATGACCACGCTGTCGATCTTGGTGTCGTGCATGAGGTGCCCCCTAGTGAGAGTGCGATCGCGGGTACGGCCCCGCCGCCCCGGCGTCCCGGGCGGCCCCGGCCAGATGCGCGGCGAGCGCCGCGACGCTGTCGTGGTCCCACACCAGCGTGGGATCGACCAGGAGCCCGAAGGTGTCCTCGATGTCGCCGCAGATGGAGAAGGCGTAGACCGAGTCCAGGCCGTAGGACGTCAGCGGGGCGTCGTCGTCGATCTCCGCCGGCTCCCGCTCCAGGTAGTAGGCGACCCGGCCCGCGAGCCAGGTCCGCAGCCGGTCGGCCGACGGCGCTCCCGGTGCGCCGGCGTCCCCGGGCGGGACGGTGTCGATGGTCGGTTCGGTCATGGGCCTTCCTCCGGTTGGGGTGGGGTGCGGAACGGGTGCTGACGCGGCCCGGCTAGCCGGGGACCCCGCGGCCGGTCAGGTCGAGCAGGCGCCGCTCGTCGTGACGGCGGCGGGCCAGGCGGAACATGGCCTCCTCCAACTCCCGCCGCTCGGGTTCGGTGAGGACGAAGGGACCGCCGAGCCGGCGGTCGAGCCGGTCGAGGGCGGCCGGCAGCCAGCGCTCGTCGATGTCGCCGAGCCCGTCGCCGCCGTGCCGCCAGACGCCGAGGCAGGCGGCGGCCGCGAGGACGATGGTGTAGCGGCCCGCCAGCGCGTACGCCTCAGGGCGGGCGTCGATGGTGAGGTCGCGCGGCCGCAGCGCGGCGCAGTCGCGGCGGAGCCGGTCCAGCTCGTCGCGGAAGCGGGCGGCGAAACGGCCGGGCAGGCCGCCCGCGCCGCTCTCGGCGATCTCCACCAGCGTGCCGGCGAGCCCGTCCGTGCGCGGCGCCCCCGGCACCAGCGCACCGAAGTCCAGCGGTTCGAGGTCACCGCCGACCCGGTACAGCGCGGCGGGCGCCGCCCCGCCCTCGAACCAGGCGCGACGCGCGAGCCGGGGCAGCTGCGGCAGGATCGTCACCTGGCAGGCGGCCCGGGACACGTGCGCGAACCCGGCGGGGGCGAGGTCGCGGGCCAGCTTCTGGAAGACGCCGTACGGGCCCTCGCGCAGGTACGACTGGGCGCCGAGCACCGTCCCCAGCCCGTCCATGGCGTCGATCAGCAGCCGCGAGACCAGGTACTTCACGGCCGGCGCCGACACCCCGGTCTCGCCGGGCAGCACGTGCAGCGCCCGGGTCACCACCGTGCCGAACGCGTCGGCGGCGAGCAGGTCGGCCTGGGCCCGCCCGATCACGGCCCGGACGTAGGGCAGGTCGGCGACGGCACCGCCGTAGAGCCGCCGGTCGAGCGCGCAGTCCAGGGCCGCGCGCAGTCCGGTGTCCGCGATCCCGACGCACATGGCGGGCAGCGCGCTGCGGGTGAGCTGGAACGAGCTGAGCGCGGTCTCGATCCCCCGGCCCGGCTCACCCAGCAGCGCGCCGGCGGAGACCGGGCAGGCGCGGAACTCGGCGCCGCCGAGCTGCACGCCGCGCATGCCGGAGCTCGGGAACCGCGGCAGATGGCGCAGGGCGCCGTCCGGCACCGCCGAGGCGGGCACCAGGAACTGCGAGTGGCTGCGGCTGCCGGGGTCCGGCCGGGTCCTGGCGAAGATCACCATGGCGTCCGCGCGGCGCAGGTTGGTGACCACCTCCTTGCGGCCGTCCAGCCGCCAGCCCGAGCCCGCGCGGACGGCGGCGAACTCGGCGCGGGAGAAGTCGTTGCCGTGCGCCAGCTCGTGGTAGACCGACGCGATCTTCCCGTTGGCCAGCAGCAGGTCGGCGGCCTCGCGCCGCTGCCGCCCGTCGCCCGCGCTCCAGACGTTGACCGACGCGATGAACGAGCTGGCGCCGTAGCCGAGCCCGAGGCAGGGGTCGCGGCGCCAGACGGTCCGCATCACCTCGACGAGCCGGTCGAGCCGCCGGAAACGGCCGCCGAGCGCCACGGGGACGAACTCGGCGTTCAGTCCGTAGCCGTCCAGGACCCGCTCGGACTCGGTGTGCATCTCCTCCCGCTCGTCGGCCTCCAGCAGCGCGCCGAAGCCGGTGGGACTGCCGGCCTCCCAGGGGTCGCCGAGCAGCTTGTCGAGCAGGTCCGCGTCCGTCGCGGGACCGGCGGTCGAAGGGGTCACGTCCGTTCTCCGTCCTGGTCGCCGCGGAAGGGCGACAGCGGCCGCCCCTCCGCGACCGCCCGGGCGAGCAGCCCGGCGATCCGTTCGTCGTCCGCCGGGTCGGAGCCCGCCCGGCGGCCCAGCCCGTCCAGCAGGGTCCGGAGGGCGACCCGCAGCCACAATGCGGCGTCCGCGGACCCGCCCGCGGCGCCACCGGCCCACAGATGCAGGCAGGACGCGGCGGCGAAGCACAGCTCGTAGGCGGCGGCGACCTCGAAGGCCTCGATGTCGGGGCGGGCGGACGGGCGGATCGCCGCCATGCGCCCGTGCACCGCGTCGACGGCGGCGAGCACGTCGCGCACCAGCGGCTCCGCGCCCTCCGCCGCCGCGCCGTCCAGCGCTCCGGCCTCCACCGCCGGGCGCAGCCCCTGGACGACGCTGCAGCCCGTCCGCGACACCAGCGACAGCCGCGCCCACTCCAGGTCCCCGGGCGGGGTACCAACGCGGGCCGTCGCGGCCAGGCCCGCGGCGTCGCGGGTCCCGGCCGCGTGACCGCGCACCAGCCGGGGGAACTGGTTGATCAGCGCGTTGCGGGCCACGACGGTGCTGCCGTCGAAGATGCCGACCACCCGGTGGTCGCGCTGGAGCTTCTGGAACGCGCCGGCGGCGTACTCGCGGGTGAGGAAGGCTCGCGAGCCGAGCAGCTCGGCCAGGTCGCCCAGCATCCGGTCGGTCAGCGTGGGCGCCAACGCCTTCACCGCGGCTGAGACCACGCTCATCTCCCCGGTGAGCCCGTGCACGGCCCGCGCGCCCACGATGCCGGCGGCCTCGACGGCGGCCAGCGTGCCCGCGGCGCGGGCGAGGACGGCGCGGACGTGCGGGCGCTCGATCAGGGGGCGGCCCTGGATGACCCGCTCGCCCGCGAAGCGGACCGCCAGCCGCAGGGCGTGCTCGGCCGCGCCGGCCGACAGCGACGCGCAGACGGTCCGGGTGAGCTGGAGCCCGAGCAGCGCCGTCTCGGCTCCGCCGCCCACCCGCCCCACGAGCGCGGACGCGGGGATGCGGGCGCCCTCGAAGGCGATGCCGCTGATGTCGGCGCCGCGGATCCCGTGCGTGCGCGCCTTGGGCAGCAGCCGGCAGGAGGCGGTGGGCAGCTCGGCCTTGTCCACGAGGAAGAAGCTGTGCCCGCGCGGCCCGCCCGCGTCGTCCGTGCGGGCCAGGACGCACAGGTGGCCGCCGGCCGTGGCGTTGTTGATCGGCCACTTGACGCCGTCGAGCCGGTACCCGCCGCCGGACTCCCGGGCCGACACCTCGCCCGCGAGCAGGTCGGCTCCGTGGCCGGGCTCGGTCAGCGCCCAGCTCACCCGCGCCCCGTCCCTGATCCGGGCGCCGAGCCGCCGCGCCTGCGCGGGGTCGCCGGCGATCCAGACCGGGATCGCGCCGAGGTAGGTCTTGCCGTGCGCCACCGCGACCGTCAGGTCGCGGGCGGCCACGGTGCGCAGCAGGTGGAACAGCACCTCGTGGTCGTCGAGGCGCCCGCCGGCCTCGGCCGGGACGTAGTAGGCGGGCAGGCCGAACGCGTCGAGCAGCGCGCAGGCGTCGGCGGGCAGCTCTTCGGCCCGGTCCAGCTCCGCCGACCGTTCCGCGGAGAACACGTCGGGCCGGGCGTCGAGGAGGGTCTCCAGCCCGGCGGCGGGACCGGTCCCCGCCCGGGCCGCCGCGGTCGCGCCGGTCATGACGCGCCGCCGGCGCGGAGGAGGGGGCGTTCCGGCAGCCGCCGCACGGCCGGTTCCAGCTCGGCGTGCAGCACCGCCACGTCGCCGTTCAGGAACCGCGCCCGCATCTCACCCCGCCGGATCTTGCCGCTGGTGGTCCGGCGCACCGCGCCGCGGCGGACGAGCACGACGTTCCCCGCGGGGATGCCCAGCGTGGCGGCCAGCCGACGGGACACCGCCCGTGCTATCCCTGGCAGGTCGGCGGCCGCGGTCCGCGGGGCCACCTCGTGCAGCAGCACCACCCGCTCGTCCGGGGCCCGCACCGCGAACGCCGCGCCGACCAGCCCGGACAGGGCCGGGTGGGCGTCCCGGGCGATCTGCTCCAGGTCCTGCGGGAACAGGTTGCGGCCGTGCACGATGAGGATCTCGCGGAGCCGGCCGGTGATGAAGAGCTCCCCGTCCAGCAGGAAGCCGAGATCGCCGGTGCGCAGCCACCGGCCGCCCTCGCCGTCGATCTCGGCCGCGAAGACGCCGGCGCTCTCCGTCGGGCGCCGCCAGTACCCGCGCCCGACGCTGGCGCCGCTCAGCCAGATCTCGCCGACCTCGCCGCCGGGCAGCGCGTGCCGCGTCTCCGGGTCGACGACGCGCACGTCCAGTCCGGCGACCGTCCCGCAGCCGACGACCTCCCGCCCGTCCACGGTGCGCACGACCGGCTCCGCGGTCCGCAGCGACACGAACACCGTCGCCTCGGCGAGGCCGTACCCGGGGCTCATCGCCTCGGGCCGGAAACCGGCCCGGGCGAAGCGCTCGGTGAACGCCCGCATGGCGGGCGCGTGGATCGGCTCCGAGCCGTTCCACATGTAGCGCAGCCGGGACAGGTCCAGCTCCGCCAGGTGCTCGTCGGTGACCAGGCGGGCGCAGCGTTCGAAGGCGAAGCTGGGCGCGGCGGTGGCGGTGACGCCGTGCCGGTCGATCATGCGGAGCCACTCGACGGGGCGCTTGAGGAAGCCCATCGGCGACATCAGCACGCACGTGCCGCCGATCGCCAGGGCGTTGCTCAGCAGCACGAACAGGCCCATGTCGTGGTGCAGCGGGATCCAGCCGCCGAGCCGGTCGGCGGCCCCGAGGCCGCCCGCGACCCGCAGGGCCTCGATGTTGGCGAGGATGTTGCCGTGCGTCAGAATGACGCCCTTGGGATCGCCCGTGGACCCGGAGGTGTACTGCAGGACCGCCAGATCGTCGCGGGCCGGCCCGGTTCCGGGCTCGGCCCCCTCCCCTTCGGCCCCGTTTCCTTCCATAAGGTCCGCGACGGTGACGCCGGCGAGGCCGTCCGCACCGCTCTCGCCGATCCACGCGCGCGTGGCGTCGGCGTCCCGCTCGTCGGTCAGGATCAGCGACGCGCCGCAGTCGCGCGCGACGCCCGCCACGCGCTCGCGCGACTCCCGCCGGCCGTCCAGCGCGGGGACCGGCACCGCGACCATCCCGGCCATGAGGCAGCCGAGATAGCACTCGACGAACTCCGCGCCGGTGGGCAGGGCGAGCATCACCCGCGCGCCCGGGGCGAGCCGGGCGCGCAGCCCCCGCGCGCAGGACAGGGCCCGCGTCCGCAGATCGCGGTAGGTCAGCACGACGTCCGGACCCTGGCCCGGTTCGCGGACGAACACGAAGGCGGGTTTGCCGGGCGTCGCCGCGGCGCGTTCGCCGAACGCCTCCGCGACGTTGCGGCGGTCGGGCAGTCGCGTGGTCATCGTCGGCTCTCCCTGGTGTCGGTGCCGGCCGGAGTCACCCGGCGGGGCGCGCTCTCGGGTCCGAGCGCGTCACGGGCCTGCGCCCGCCGGCGCGCCTCGGCGTTGCGCCGCGCTATCGCGAGGACCTGGCCGAGCATGAGGTCGAGGCGGTCGCGGGTCTCCGGCCGGGCGGGCTCGCCGTCCGGCCGCAGCGCCGCGGTCGCGCTGGTGAGCGTCACGCCGAGCGGCGTCGGCCAGCCGCGCAGCGCGTGCGCGACGGTGCGGAGCGTCGCGAGCGTCGAGGCGGCCCCCTGGTCGCCGAGCGCCAGGGCGACGCAGCCGACGGACCTGTCCTGCAGGAACGGCTGGCGCTCCTGCGACAGGTCGTTGACGTAGTCGAGCGCGTTCTTCAGCAGCCCCGAAACGGTGCCGTGGTACGCCGGGGAGATCAGCACGATCCCGTCGGCCCACGCCAGCTCGTACAGGTAGCGGGTCAGCTGGGCGTGCCGGCCGCTGAGCCCCGGCCGGTAGTGCGGGAACTCCAGGTCCTCGCCGGTGAAGACCGTCGTGGTGGCCCCGCGGCACCGCCGCGCGCACCAGGCCGCGATCCGGTCCGCCTTGGATCCCGCGTGCAGCGTCCCGCTGAGGAACACCAGATGGGGCGCCGTCGCCGCCATCGCCGTCTCCCTTCGCCTCATTCCCTCACCCGACCCGCTCTCCGGTCCCGGGTCCTAGCAGGTCGATCTCGCGGAGCCGCTCCTCCGCGGTGTGCTCGACGCGCCCCATCGCGAGGCGCAGGATCGGCGGCGCCATGAGCGAGGTGACGACCGCGACGAGGACCACGACCGTGAACATCTCGCCGCTCAGCACGCCGAGGCTGAGCCCGGCCGTGGCGACGACCACCTCGATGACGCCGCGGGCGTTCATGCCGGCGCCGAGCGCGAGCGCCTCCCACCGGCTGAGCCGCCCGAGCCGCGCGCCGAGGTAGGCCCCGGCGAACTTGCCGAGCACCGCGACCGCCAGCACCGCCGTCCCGGTGGCCAGCACCTGCGGCCGCGCCAGCGCGGTGAGGTCGACCCGCAGCCCGGCGGTGGCGAAGAACACCGGGGCCAGCACGCCCAGCACCACCGTCCGCAGCGGCGCGAGGGCGACGGGTCCGACCGCGCCGCAGGCGCCGATGACGATGCCCGCGACGAACGCCCCGAAGATCGCCTCCAGGCCCATCGCCTGGGTCGCCGCCGCCCCGCCGAGCATCAGCACCGTGGCCACCGCGGCGGTCCCGCCGGGCCCCGCGGAGGCGGCCCGGCTCATCACCCACCGCACGAGCGGCCGGCCGGGCAGCGCGGCGAAGGCCACGACCGCGACGAGGTAGAGCAGCGAGAGCCCGAGCCGGCCGCCGTCCAGGTGCGACACCGCGAGCGCGGAGACGATCGACAGCATCAGCCAGCCGGCGATGTCGTCCACGATCCCGGCGGCCAGGGTGAGCTGCCCGATGTTGCGGTGCAGCAGGTTCATGTCGGTCAGCGTCTTGGCGATGACCGGGATGGCGCTGACGCACATGGCGACGCCCAGGAACAGCGCGAAGACCGTCCGGTCGGCGTGCGCGGGCAGCAGCGCGGCCGGGACCAGGTATCCGGTGCCGATGCCGAGCGCCAGCGGGACGGCCAGACCGGTGACGCTGATCTGCGCGGCGGTGCGCCCGCGCCGCCGCACCATGCCGAGATCCAGGCGGCTGCCGGTGATGCCGACCAGGAGCAGCACGCCGATCTGGCCGAACGCGTCCAGCATGTGCATCTGGTCGGCGCTCCGCGGCAGCAGCCACCCGGACAGCTCCGGGGCGATGTGGCCGAGCAGCGACGGTCCGAGCAGCAGGCCGACCAGCAGTTCCCCGACGAGCGCCGGCATGCCGATCCGGGCCGCGCCGCGCCCCAGCAGCACCGCGAGTCCGAGCAGGAGGGAGACCTGCAGCAGGAAGACCAGGAGCTGGTGCGAGGGCACCGGCGGGGCGGGACTGGCGGCAAGAGGCATGGAGGTCTCCACGAAGGGGCCGATCGGAGGGGACGCGGGCACCTACTGTCCGTAACCACCCCACTCGACCAGGAGGCGCTGCCGCTCCTGCGGGGTGAGCACGTCGACCTCCCGGACCGGACGGTCCGGTTCGGCGGCGATGGCCTCCAGCAGGCGGGTCAGCCGCGCCATCAGCCGCTCGATCTCGGGCCGGCCGAACGCGTCGGGGCGGTAGCCCAGCCACAGCCGGAGCCGGGGACCGGGGATGGCGATGAGCCGCAGCGGGTAGTGGGTGCCCTCGTCGACCTCCAGGCCGGCGAGCCGCACCTCGCGCAGCGGCGTGTCGAGGGCCGCGACGTCGAGCGGGTAGTTGACGCACACCATCGTGCTGTCGAACCGCGCGCCCTCGCCCGCCCGCCGCTGGATCTCGGCGAGCCCGAGATGGTGGTGCGGGATGAGGTGAACCTGCTCGTCCTGCAGGCGGGCCAGGAAGCCGTGCACGGTCTCGCCGTCGCGCGGCGCGACACGGACCGGCACCAGGTTGGTGAACAGCCCGACCATCCGCTCGACGCCGGGCAGCTCCGGTGGACGGCCGGACACCGAGCCGCCGAACACCACGTCGGACCGGCCGGTCGCGTGCGAGAGGAGCAGCCCCCAGGCGCCCTGGAGGACGGTGTTGAGGGTGAGCCCGCTGCGGCGCGCCCAGGCGGTCAGCCGCTCGGTGGGCTCCTCTTCCAGGCCGTCCTGGATCTGCTCCTGCGGCGCGGAGGGGAGGTCCTCGACGGCGGGGGCGACGAGCGTCGGCCCGGCGACGCCCTCCAGCGCCCGCGCCCATGCGGCCCGCGCGCCGTCCAGGTCCCGGGCGGCGAGCCAGTCCTGGTAGCGCCCGTAAGGGGTGACGCGGGGCAGGCCGGCGTCGTCGCCGTCCTGCTCGTACAGCGTGAACAGCTCCTCCAGCAGCACCGGGGTGGACCAGCCGTCCCACAGGATGTGGTGGATGGTGAGCACGAGCCGGTGCCGCCCCGGCGCCAGTTTGAGCAGCAGGAAGCGCAGCAGCGGGGGACGCGCCATGTCGAAGCGGCGGGCCCGCTCCTCCCCGGCCAGCCGGAGCGCCTCGTCCGCCGCGGCGGCCTCGCCCAGCGCGGTGAGGTCGACGTCGGTCCAAGGCGGCGCCATCTCGCCGCACAGCACCTGGACGGGGCGCGGCAGGCCGTCATAGCGGAAGGCCGCGCGCAGATTGGCGTGCCGGGCCAGGACGGCCCCGGCCGCCCGCCGCAGGGCCGCCGCGTCGAGCGGGCCGTCGAGATCGAAGCGCAGCTGGGCGGTGTAGACGTCCACCTCGCGCTCGGTGATGAGGGCGTGCGACAGCAGCCCCTCCTGCATCGGTGCCAGCGGCAGGAGGTCCACCAGCCCGGGATGCGCGGCTTCGAGCTCCTCGATCCGGGCCTGGTCCAGGCCGGTCGCGGGCACGTCCGACGGCGTCCGCCCGCCGCCGCGGTGGACGGCGAGACTGCGCAGCGCCTCCTGCCACAGCGCGGCGAGGCCCGCCACGTCGTCCTCCTGGAGCAGGCCCGGGGCCCAGGTCACGGTGGCCTCCAGCTCGGGGCCTCCCGCGTCCGGCCGGTCGACGGCCATGACGTCGAACCCGAGGACGTGGGTGAGCGGCATTCGCGGATCGGCGCCGCCCGCCACCGCGACGGGGCTCCAGTCGCCGTCCTGCGCGAGGTCGAAGCGGCCGAGGTAGTTGAACGCGATCTGCGGCGCGCCGTACTTGGCGAGGCGGGGACCGGTCTCGGCGTTGAGATGGCGCAGCAGGCCGTAGCCCAGGCCGTGGTCGGGTGCGGCGCGCATCTGCTCCTTGACCCGCTTCAGCGCGGCTCCGGCCGCGGGGCCTCCCGCGACGGCCTCGTCCCAGCCGACGCCGGGATCGAGGTGCACCGGGCGGCTGCTGGTGAACCAGCCGACCGTGCGGGACAGGTCCGCGCCGGGCACCGCGCCCTCCTCCCGCCCGTGGCCCTCCACCTCCACCAGCAGGCCGGGCGCGGCGGCGCGGCCGCTGCGGTCGCGCCACTCGCGGACCGCCACCGCCAGTGCGACCAGCAGCACGTCCGCCGTCCCGGCCCGGTACGCCGCGGGGACCTCCGCCAGCAGCGGCGCGCTCACGTCGGCGGGCAGCCGCAGGCGGAGCCGTCCGGCGTCGCCGGCGCGGTCGGCGGCCGGGTCGAGCGGGCGGCCGGCTAGGGGCGGGTCGGGCCGGTCCAGGACCCGCGTCCAGAAGTCCAGCTCGGCCACCCGGCCGGGCTCCGCGGCGGCTTCGGCCAGCCCGCGCGCCCAGCGCCGCGGCGAGGTCGTGACCGGCTGCGGTTCGCCGCCGTCGAACACCGTGGCCAGGTCCGGCAGCAGGATGCGCCAGGAGACCCCGTCCACGGCCAGGTGGTGGACGAGCAGCAGGACCTGTCCGGGGCTCCGGGCACCCGCGTCGAACCACACGGCCTGGAGCACCGCGCCCTCGCGCGGTGCGAGGCGGTCCCGCGCGGCGAGCGACTCCGCGGCGATGACCGCGTCGGTCTCCTCACCGGTCAGCCCGGCGACGTCGACGCGGGTGAGGGGGACGTCGGTGTCCGGTCCGGACGGCGGCCGGATCACCAGTCCCCCGTCCGGGCCCAGTTCCATGCGGAGCGCGTCGTGGTGGTCGATCAGCGTCCGCAGCGCCGCCGCGAGCCTCTCGCGGCCGAGGCCCGCGGGCGCGCGGACCAGGACCGACTGGTGGAACCCGTCGATCTCGTCCGCCGTCTCCAGCAGCCACCGCGCGACCGGGGTGGGCGCGACGGGCCCGAGGCGCTCCTCCGGCGGCTCGGCCTCCGCGGCGGCGCCGGTGCGGGCCGCCGCCGCGAGGGCCGCGGCGGTCCGGTGCTCGAACACCTCCCGCGAGGAGATCCGCAGCCCGGCGGCATGGGCCCGCGACACCAGCTGCAGCGCCACGATGCTGTCCCCGCCGAGGTCGAAGAACGAGTCCTCGGCCCCGACCGCCTCCAGCCCGAGCACCTCGGCGAACAGTCCGCACAGCAGCCGCTCCGCGGGGGTGCGCGGCGCCCGGCTCGACGCCGGCGCGGCGAAGTCGGGTTTGGGCAGGGCCCGGCGGTCCACCTTGCCGTTGGGCGTGAGGGGCAGCTCGTCGAGGACGACGACGGCGGCGGGGACCATGAAGTCCGGCAACGCGCGGGCGGCGAACTCGCGCAGCTCCGCGGGCCGCACGTCCCGTCCCGGCTCGGGCACGGCGTAGGCGGCCAGCCGCTTGTCGCCCGGCCGGTCCTCGCGGGCCACGACCGCGGCGGCGCGGACGGCGGGGTGCCCGGTCAGCACCGCCTCGATCTCGCTCGGCTCGATCCGGAACCCGCGGACCTTGACCTGGTCGTCGGTGCGGCCCAGGTATTCCAGGCTCCCGTCGGGCCGCCAGCGCACCAGGTCCCCGGTCCGGTACATGCGCCCGCCCGGCGCTCCGAACGGGCACGGCAGGAAGCGGTCCGCGGTCAGCGCCGGCTTGCGCAGGTAGCCGCGGGCCAGACCGTCCCCGGTGATGTACAGCTCTCCCGGCACGCCCGGCGGCAGCAGCCGCAGGCCCGGGTCGAGGACGTACACCCGCGTGTTGGCGACCGGGCGGCCGATCGGGGGCCGCTCGCGGCCGGTGAGCGGGTCGCTCGCGGTCGCGGCGACCGTCGTCTCGGTCGGGCCGTACACGTTGATCATCCGGCGTCCGGCCGCCCAGCGCGCGACCACCTCCGGCTCGGCGACCTCGCCGCCGGTCGCCAGCGTCACCAGGCCGGGCAGGTCCGGTTCGGGCAGCGCCGCCAGCACCACCGGCGGCAGCGCCGCGTGCGTGATCCGCTGCTCGGCGAGCCGCCGCAGCAGCGCCTCGCCGAGCGCCGGCCGACCGGCCGGCGCGAGCACGAGGGTCGCGCCGGACAGCAGCGCGGGCCAGATGTCGGCGATCGAGGCGTCGAAGCTCGGCGAGACGAGCTGCAGCATCCGGGAGCCGGGGCCGAGCCCGAACCGCTCGATGTGGTCGGCGGCGATGTTCACCACTCCGGCGTGCGTGGCCACCACGCCCTTGGGCAGGCCCGTCGAGCCGGACGTGTAGATCACGTAGGCCGGGTGGGCGGTGCCGGGCTCCGCGGCGGCCCGGCCCGGTCCGGCCGGGACCCGGCCCGGCACGAACGAGCGCACCCGGGCGTGGGCGTCCAACTCGACACGCGCGGGACCCGGCACGGGCGGCGCCGCCGACCCCGCCCCCGTGATCACGCAGATCGGGGCGGAGTCCTCCAGCATGTGGCGGATCCGCTCCACCGGGTAGTCCGGGTCGACCGGCACGTATCCGCCGCCCGCCTTCAGCACGGCCAGCATCGCCACGACGAACTCCGGCGACCTGGGCAGCACCAGCGCCGCGAACCGCTCCGGCCCCACCCCGGCGGCCCGCAGCTCGGCCGCCAGCGCGGACGAGCGGGCGTCGAGCTCGGCGTAGGTCAGCGCCACGCCCTCGGCCTCCAGGGCGACCGCGTCGGGCGCCGCGGCGGCCCGCGCGGCGAACCCGCCGTCCAGGGTCGTCCCGTCGCGGCCGACGGAGCGGCCGGAGTCGTTCCAGCGGTGCAGCAGGGTGTCCCGCTCGGCGGGCGTCAGCAGGTCGATGCCGCCCAGCGGGCTCTCCGGGTCCGCCAGCGCCGCGGCGAGGAACCGGGGGAACCGGTCCCGGTGGTCGGCGGCGTCTTCCTCGCCGTAGAAGTCGGGATTGGCGTCGAACGCGAGCGCCGCGCCCGCGCCCTCGGCGCCCTCGTACACGCCCACCGTCAGGTCGATCGCGGGGCCCGACGACAGGTTGTGCGCGGTCGCCCGCGCCGTCCCGAAGGCCAGGTCGCGCGGGAACGACAGGATGTTGACCATCGCGCCGAGGAAGCCCCGGTCGTCCCCGGTGAGCCCGAGGTCGCGGCAGAGGTCCTCGTGCCGGTACCGCTGGTGGGCCAGCGCCGCGCCGAACTCCGCCGCGACGGCCGTCAGCAGCCCGGCCAGGCCCGCGTGCGGCGGGACCTCGATCCGCAGCGGGACGGTGTTGGCCAGCATCCCGGGCGTGCGGCGGGCGGCCGGCGACGTGCGCCCGGTCACCGGCAGGCCGAGGACGACCTCGCGGCGCCCCGTCATCCGTGCCAGGTAGGCCGCCACGGCGGCGACGAAGACCACGGGCCAGCCCGTCCGCGCGTCCCGGGCCACCGCGCGCAGCCGGGCGGTCGTCCCGGCGGGCAGCGACGCGGTGCGGCGCAGCCGCGGCCGGGCGGCGCGGCCGCCCGCCTCCACGGCGCCGCGGATCAGGCGGGTCGGCGCGGGCATGTCGGCGAAGCGCTCCGTCCAGTACGCGCGGTCGCGGACGAAGTCGTCGGAGGCGCGGTAGGCGGTCTCCTCCTCGACCAGGCCGCGCAGCGTCCCGAAGCCCGCCGGCGCCGGCTCCTCCCCGCGCCCGAGCGCCGAGTAGACCGCCGCGAGCCGCCGCGGCAGCAGCGAGTAGCCGAAGCCGTCCGCCACCACATGGTGGTAGCGGTGGTAGAAGCTGTAGCGGTCATCGGACCGCTTGAGCAGGGCGAACGCGCAGAGCGGCCCGGCGGCCAGGTCGAACGGCCGGTCCATGTCCGCCCGCATCCAGGCCTGCGCCGCCGCGTCCGGGTCGGCCTCCCCGGTGAGGTCGGCGTAGCGCAGGCCGGGGCCGCCCTCACCGTCCGGAGCCCCGAGGACCTGCCAGAGCCCGTCGCTCTCCTCGATCGAGCGGACCCGCAGGACGTCGGCCTCGGCGCGCAGCCGCCGCCACGCCGCCTCCATCAGCGCCCGGTCCACGGGCCCGTCGATCTCCAGGTACTCGCCCACCGCGTAGCGGCGGCCGGACGGGTCGCGCTGGTGCGCCAGCCATACGGCGGTCTGCGCGGCCGACAGCCGCAGCCGCTCACCGGGTCCGCGGGACTCAGCCATGGCGGGCCTCCACCCGGCCGGAGCCGTCCAGGTCGCCGTCCAGCCTGTCCAGCAGAAGTGCCACCAGTTCCCCCGGAACTTCCTCGTTGTAGAAATGGCCGCCCGGCAGGGACCGCGCCTCGAACCCGGCGACGGTGTGCGCCGCCCACCGCCGCGCGTCGGCGGCGGTGAAGGTCGCGTCGCGCTCGCCCGAGATGGCCGTGATCGGGCAGGTCAGCGGGGCGCCGGGGGTGTAGCGGTACGCGTCGGCCATCAGGAAGTCGCTGCGCAGCATCGGCAACGTGAGCCTCCACAGCTCCTCGTCCTCCAGCGGCGCGGCGCCCGAGCCGCCGAGCCGGCGGATGAACGCCCGGACCTCGTCGTCGTCGAACTCGAGCCCCGTGGGCTCGCAGGCGTCGGGCGCCTTGCGCGCGGAGGCGAACAGGTGCACCAGCGGCGACGGGTAGCGCGGCCGGACGCGGCGAGCCACCTCGAACGCCACGAGGGCGCCCATGCTGTGCCCGAAGAGCGCCGCGGGCCGGTCCAGGACCGCCATGACCTCCTCGGTGACCGCGTCGGCCATCGCGGTCAGGTCCCGGACGAGCGGCTCGCCGTAGCGGTCCTGCCTGCCGGGGTACTGCACGGCGACCACCTCGACGGCCGGCGGCAGCAGGCCGGGCCAGTCGCGGAAGGCCGAGGCCGCACCGCCCGCGTTGGGGAAGCAGATCAGCCGCAGCCGCGCCGCGGGCCGCGGGCGGAAGGCGCGGAGCCAGCCGGAGCCCACGGTCAGGCTCTCCCGGCCGGATCGTACGACTCGGCCATGGCGACGGCGATGCTGCGCGGTCCGGTGAACGGCTCGCGGCCGTGCGAGGTGAGCATGTTGTCGATGACCAGCACGTCGTCCCGCCGCCAGTCCTCGCGGACGAGGTTGTCCCGGTAGCAGGCGCGCAGGTGGTCCATGACGTCGTCGGGGATCCGGCCGCCGTCGCCGTAGTAGGTGTTGGTCGGCAGCCCCTCCTCGCCGAGGATCGCCAGCAGCCCCTCCTGCACGTCCTTGGGCAGCGTCGTGTAGTGGAAGAACGTGGCGTGGTTGAACCACACCGTCTCGCCGGTCTCGGGGTGGACGTGCGCGGTTTCGCGGACGGCCCTGGTGCGCAGGCCGTCTGAGCCGCGCCACTCGAACTCCAGGCCGCGGCTGCGGCAGTACGCCTCGACCTCGGCCCGGTCCTCGGTGTTGAACGTCTCGCGCCACGTCACGCCGAACCGCTCGTGGAAGTTGCGGACCAGCATCCAGCCGCGCCGGGCGAACTCCTCGCGCACCGCGGGGTCGATGGACGCGTGGACGCGGCGGGAGTCGGCCAGCGGGGTGGCGCCCTGCGTCTCCGGCGGCCGGTCGCAGTAGAAGTACAGGAACCTCGGCCAGGTGACCTGGTAGGAGCTCTCGTTGTGGAGGAAGATCTCCTCGTCCGGCGGGTAGTCGGTCGAGGTGTAGACGTGCCCCTTGATGCTCGACCGGGGCGAGGACCGCTCGGCGTACTTCAGCGGCGGCTCCCCCGACAGGGCGCGCACGACGGCCTCGAAACCCTCGACGCCGCCGATGGGGAAGCCTCGCAGCAGGATGGCGCCGTGCTCGGACAGCAGCGCGCGCAGCCGCGGCCGGTGGGCCGCGATGTAGTCGGTGGCGTCCGCGCCGCCCGGTTCGGCCGGCACGGTGTACGGGAGCACCCGCCCTTGGTCGGTCATCGGTGTCGAGGTCCTTTGCTCGTTGCGCGCCCGGCTCCGGGCGCGGTCAGTCCGACGCGGTCAGTCCGACATCGCGACGAGCACCCGGCGCGGCCCGGTGAAGGGGCGGCGGCCGTGCCCGACGAGCACGTTGTCGATCAGCAGGAGGTCGCCGGTCCGCCAGTCGACGTCCACCGCGGCCGCCAGGCCCCGGTCGCGCACCTGGACGACGTGCTCGGGCGGGATCGGGGAGCCGTCGGCGTAGGTCACCGACTGCGGCAGGTCCTCGGGCGGCATGATCTTGGCAAGCGCCGCGGCCGTCTCGTCGCCGAGTCCGGCGGCGTGCCACTGGTCGGCCTGGTTGAACCACACCTCGTCGCCGGTGACCGGGTGCTCGATCGTGGCGGGGCGCAGCTGGCTCACCCGCAGCCCGCCGTCCGGCCGCCACTCCCACTCGGCCCCCGACTCCTTCAGGTAGGCCTCGACGTCGGCGCGGTCCCCGGTCTCGAAGGTGTCCTGCCAGCTCTTGCCGAGCCCGAGGCCGTCGTGCAGGTTCTGGTTGTAGCGGACGCCCGCGGCGAAGGCGTCCCGGACCTCCGGGTCCAGCGCCTCCAGCCAGCGGGTCCCGTCGACGACGGGGGTGGCGCCGCCGGTCTCCGGCGCCCGCTCGCAGTAGAACGCCAGCCGGGCCGGCCACCGGTGCGCGTACGACATCTCGTTGTGCATCGAGATGGTGTACTTCGGCGGGTACTCGGTCGAGGTGTAGACGTTCTCGCCGACCTTCGTGCGCGGCGAGTTCCCGTGCACGTACGCCAGCCGGTTGGGGAGCAAGAGGTCCAGGATCGGGTCGAGCTCGCCCGGGCCGATGCCGAATCCGCGGAAGACCAGTGCCTTCTCGCGCGTGAGCAGGCCGCCCAGGTCGGCGAGCCCGCGCAGATGGCGGGCCAGTCCCTCCGGCGTCGCCTCGGCTCCGGCGCCCGCCGGGTCGATCTCCAGGGGCGCCCACTGCGGGCCGTTGCCCATCTGCCTCTCCCTCGCCGTCCGTGGTCGTGGTCTCCAGGGTGCGCCGGGCGCCTATATTTCTTCGCTATCCCGTCTACCGCCGAGGGTCCCGGCGCCGGGTACGTCATCGGGCTCCCGGTCGGCGCCGCCCGCCTCACCGGTGAGGCGGATCGCGTTGCCGCTGCGGATGGCCGGGCTCACGGCCGCTCCGAGCGTGATGAGGAGCATCACGACGCCGACCCCCGCGAGCGTCGGGGTGGAGCCGAAGCCGCTGAGCAGGAATCCCGCCCCCATGACCCCGAACGAGTTGGCGCCGGAGGTGACCAGGAGGATGACGCTGCTGATCCGGCCCTGCATCTCGTCCGGGGTGATCTGCACCTGGTACACCCCGGCGGTCACGTTCATCACCGCGCCGCAGAACGTCATCCCGGCGAACAGCCCGCCGAGCGCGAAGACGTCGGACGTCAGCGCGACCGCCGGCATCAGGACGGTCCAGGCCGCGAAGGACAGGATGATCACCGTCGCCAATGGAAGCCTCTTCACCCACCACGAGCCGGACAACGCGCCGAGGACCCCGCCGACGCCCGACACGACGCTGATGACGCCGACCGCGGCCGGCGAGCCGCCGCTGTCCTTGATGATGACCACCAGCGCCAGGCTCATCACCTGGAAGAGGATGTTGGTGGCGGCGACCAGGACGACGGCCGCGCGCAGGAACCGCTGCCGCAGCAGCCAGCCGATGCCCTCGCGGACCTCGGTCCGCAGGCTGCGCGGCTCGTCCCGCCGCTCGCTCTGGAAGTCGCGCCTGATCAGCAGCAGCGTGACCAGCGCCAGCACGTGGCCGGCCGCGGTGACGACGAACGGCGACCACCGGACCAGCGCGAACAGCGAGCTGCCCGCGGGCCCGCCGATCAGCCCGAAGGCCCGCCCGCGCGCCTCGTTCTGCGCCAGCGCGGCGGGCAGGTGCGCGGGATGCACGACGTTGCGCACGGCCGCGCGTTCGGCCAGCCGGTAGAAGATCGTCGCGCCGCCCTCGACGAACGCGGCGACCATCAGGTGCGGCAGCCAGACGTGCCCGAACAGCAGGGCGACGCCGACGCTGCCCATGGCCGCGAACCCGGCCGCGTCGCACCAGATCATCAGCCGCCGCCGGTCCCAGCGGTCCACCAGCACGCCCGCGGGCAGCTGCACCAGCAGCGTCGGCAGCAGCGCCGCGAAGCCCACCAGGCCGGCGCCGACCGTCGAGCCGCCCTGCCAGACCATGACCAGCGGGTAGGCCACGACGCTCAGCCGCCCGCCGAGCATGGACAGCCCCGCGCCGAACCACAGCATGAAGAAGTCGCGGTTGCGGCGCAGCGGAGCGGGCGGTTCGCCGCGCGGCTCGCCGGGCGCGGCGACCTCCTCCGCGACGCCGCTCACGCGATGTCCTGGCGATGGTGTCGGGCAGGACGTCGCATGGTGGACCTCTCCCAGGGCGTTTCGGCGGGACCGATCAGTAGTCGAGCGGGGCGGTGCCCGGGTCGGCGCGGGACATCAGCTCCCGTACCGCCTCCCGGCCGCCCGAGCCGTTGGTGAGCACGACCGCGCCGGTGCCCGCGCCGAGCCGCAGCACGGTGAGGCCGTGGTAGCCGACCGGTTCGCCGCCGTGCCCGAACTGCGGGTCGGCGCCGGTGGGATCCACGACGGTGCCGAGGCCGTAGAACGCGCCTTCGTGCTGGACCGTGAGCATCTCCCGGGCGGTCTCCGGCGACAGCGGCGCCAGCGGCCGGCCGAGATGGGAGCGGCGGATCTCCAGCGCGAGCCGGGCCAGGTCGGCCGCCGTCGTCCACAGCCCGGCGGCCGCCGCGTCCGGGCGGACCAGCCAGCCGCCGTCGACGGGCTCTCCGGCCGCGCCGTGTCCGCGGGCGGCCCGGCGTCCCGGCTCCTCGGGGAACGAGTGCTCGAAGCCGCTCCCGGTCATGCCGACCGGTTCCAGCACGAGCTCGCGCATCAGGTCCGGGAACGGCCGTCCGGTCACGTCGGTCATGACCTGCTGCAGCACCGAGTAGTGCACGTTGGCCTTGCGGAAGACCGCTCCCGGCTCCGCGTCCACCGTCACCGGCGGGTTGGCCGCGGGCGGCCGCCCGTTCAGCACGTCCAGGAGGGTGGGGACCGGCCCCCCGCGCGGGTACCCCTTGCCGGGGTTGGGCGCGAGCCCCGACAGGTGCGCGAGAAGATGCCGGACGGTGACGCGCGCGCCGCCGGGCAACCGCCAGCCGGTGAGGTAGGCCGCGACGTCCTCGTCGAGGTCCAGCACGCCCTGGTCGACCAGCCGCAGCGCGCCGAACGCCGTGACGTGCTTGCTCATCGAGCCGCCCTGGAAGCAGGCGTCCGCGGTGACGGGGTCGTTCCCGCCCGCCGCGAGGACGCCGCGCGTCTCCAGGGCGACCAGTTCGCCGTTCTGGAGGATCGCGGCGCTCAGACCCGGCACGTTGCCCGGCAGCGGCCCCCGCTCCACCGCGGCGGGTGCCGGTGCCGCCCGCCGGGACCCGTGCCGGGGCTCGGGCTCGGGCCTCGGCAGGGCGTCGATCGCGGCGGCCAGTTCGCGCAGGGTCTCGTGCTGGTAGAACATCAGCAGCGTCACCGGCAGCCCGGCCTGCACCGCCTCCAGCACGACCTGGATCAGCAGGATCGAGTGCCCGCCGAGGTCGAAGAACCCGTCGTCGCGGCCGACCCGCTCCACCTTGAGCGCGCCGGCCCAGATCTCCGCCAGGCGCCGCTCCGTCGCCGTCGCCGGCTCGACGTGCGGCCGGTCCGGCCGCGCCTCGGCCGGCGGCAGGGCCGCCCGGTCGAGCTTGCCGTTGGCGTTCAGCGGCAGGGCGTCCAGCGGCACGATGACCGCGGGGGCCATGGGGGCGGGGAGTTCGGCCGCGCAGTACGCGGCGAGGTCCGCTCCGCCGGCGGGGTCCGCGTCGCCGCCGGTGACCACGTAGGCCACCAGCCGGGCGTCGCCCGCCCCGGTCCGGTCGGCGACCACGGCGGCCTCCCGGACGGCGGGATGGGCGGTCAGCAGCGCGGCGACCGCGCCGGGCTCGACCCGGTGGCCGCGGATCTTGACCTGGTGGTCGAGCCGGCCGAGGAACTCGGCGGCGCCGTCCGGACGGAGCCGCACCAGGTCGCCGGTCCGGTAGAGCCGCGAGCCCGCCGGGCCGAACGGGTCGGGCACGAACCGTTCGGCGGTGAGCGCGGGCCGGTCCAGGTAGCCGCGCGCGACGCCCGCGCCGCCGACGAGCAACTCGCCCGCGACACCGATCGGGACCTCCCGCAGGTCTTCGTCGAGCACGTGCGTGCGGACGCCCGGCAGCGGCAGGCCGATCGGCACCACCTCGCCGTCCGCGGGCCCGGCCACCGGGTGGACGGTGGCGCCGACGGAGGTCTCGGTCGGCCCGTACTCGTTCACCAGCCGTCCCGGCCCGACCCGGTCGAGCCACTCCCCGGCGAGCCCGGCGGGCAGCGCCTCGCCCGCGACGACGATCACCTCGGCCAGCCCCGTCGCCTGCTCGGGCGTCAGCTGCCTGGAAAGGATCTCCAGGTGCCCGGGGGTCAGCTTCAGGAAGCCGAACGGAGCGTGCCGCAGGAGCTCCTCCCCCAGCCGCGTCAGCTCGAGGTCCGGCGGCAGCAGCCGCACCTCCCCGCCGGTGAGCAGCGGCGCCCACAGGTTCGGGACGACCAGGTCGAAGGCCACCGAGGAGAAGACCGCGGAGCCGCCCCGCCCGCGCCCGGCCAGCTCCGCCGCGGCCCAGCCGAGGTGATTGGCGAGCCCGCCGTGCGTCACCTGGACGCCCTTGGGCCGTCCGGTCGACCCCGAGGTGTAGATCACGTAGGCCGTCTCGTCCGGGTGCGGGCGGGAGGCCGCCGCCCGGGCGGGGGCGGCGTCGATCCGGTCGACGGCGAGGACCGCGCCCGCGAAGTCCGCGCCGATCGGCCCGGCGAGGGCGTCACTGCTCAGCAGTGCCACCGCGCCCGCGTCGGTGAGCGCCTCGCCCAGCCGTGCGGCGGGATGCGACGGGTCGAGCGGCAGGTAGGCGGCGCCCGCCCGCCAGACGCCGAGCAGGCCCGCGATCAGGTCCGTATCCCGGTCGAGCAGGACGCCCACCACGGTGCCCGGGCCCGCGCCGGCGGTCCGCAGCGCGGCCGCGAAGGCGTCGGCCCGTTCGATGAGGCCGGCGTAGGTGAGGGCGTCGCCGCCGCGGACGACGGCCCGCGCCCCAGGGGTGCGCGCCGCCTGCTCGGCGATCCGCTCGGGCACGCTGAGCGTGCCGTGGTCGGCCACCCGGCCCGTCGCGGCGCGGTGGAGGATCTCGTCCTCACCCTGGGGCAGGTGGATCCGCCGGGCGTCACCGTCCGGATCGGCGGCCATCGCCGCGAGCACGGCCCGGTACATCCCGGCGAGCCGCTCGGCGTTCTCCGGCGAGAGCACCCGCGAGTTGGTGTGGAAGGTGAGCCGGGCCGCCTGCACGGCGACCGTCAGCGGGAACTCGTTGGAGCTGAAGCAGAAGTCGAGCCTGCGGTCGACCGGCCCCTCCTCGGGCTGGTCGAAGTCGATGTAGCTGAAGTAGACGTCGATGAGCCGCTCTCCGCCGGCCAGGTCGTGCTGGATGGCCGACATCGGGAAGTGCCGGTGCTCCCACATCCGGGCCTCGGCCGCGAACACGCCGGTGACCAGGTCGCGCCAGGTCGCCGCGGTGCGGTCCATGACGAACGGGAGGGCGTTGAGGCTCATCCCGGCCACCCGGTCGGCGCCGATCACCTGGGCGCGCGAGTGGCACATCAGGCCCGTGACGAACCTGTGCTCGCGGGTGAGCTGGCTCATGACCTTCAGGTGCGCCGCCAGCAGCACGCTCTTCACCGGCACGCCGGCGCCGTGGGCGAGGTGCTCGATGCCGTCCATCAGGTCGCCGAAACGGACCTGGTGCAGGTGGACCTCGCCCGGTCCGGCCGAGGCCGATCCCCAGCCGTCGGGGAAGGTGAACTTGGCGGCCCCGTCGAGCGCCGCCCGCCAGTACCCGCGGTCGCGGTCGCCGGCGAGCGCCGCCCGCTCGGCGGCGACGAAGTCGGCGAAGCGCACGTCCGGGGCCGTGTAGGGCTCCGGCTCGCGGCCGTCGCGGTAGGCGCGGTACAGCTCGAGCGCCTGGACGCGCAGCAGGTAGAAGCTCCAGCCGTCCAGGATGGCGTGGGACTGGGCGAAGGTCAGCTGCCAGCGCCCGCCGGCCAGCCGGTGGACGGTCAGCCGCATCAGCGGTGCGCTCTCGTGGTCCAGCGGCTCACCGGCCTCGGCCTCGACGTGCGCGGCGAGCACCGCGCGCTCGGCGTCCTCGCCGAGGTCGCGGCCGTCCACCACTCGCAGCCTCATCCGCGCCTCCCGGTGGACGAGCTGGAGCGGCTCGGAGTAGCGCTCCAGGTCGATGGAGGTGCGCAGGATCTCGTGCCGGGACACCAGCTCGTCCATCGCCCGGCGCAGGGCGTCCTCGTCGAACGGCTCGGCCGCGGAGAAGCCCACGGTCTTGACGATGTGGTAGTTCGGCTGACCGGTGTTGGAGAGCATCTCCACGAGCATCCCGGCCTGCCCCTGGGTGAGCGGGTAGGCGTCGGCGACGCCGGCGGGGAGCCGGTCGCGGTCGCGGTCGGCGATCAGCTCGAACGGGGCGACCCTGGTCGCGGACTCGTGGATCTCCGCCCGGCCCTCCAGCGCCTGCGCGAGCCCCGCGACGGTCCGCCGGGCGAAGACGTCGGGGACGCCGACGTCCAGCCCCTCCGCCCGCAGGGCGCCGACCAGCGACACCGCGCGGATCGAGTCGCCGCCGAGGTCGAAGAAGCCGTCCTCGACGCCGACGCCGGCGACGCCGAGGACCGCCGACCACACCGACGCGATCCGCTGCTCCAGCGCGGTGCGCGGGGCGACGTAGGCCCGGCGGGCGCGCAGCGCGGCGGCGCCGGGGGCCGGGAGCGCGCGCTTGTCGAGCTTGCCGTTCGGCGTGAGCGGGAGGTCGTCCAGCGCGACGAACACCGCGGGCACCATGTACTCGGGCAGCGTCTCGGCGAGCCGGTCCCGCAGGTCGGCGGCGTCGGGCCTCTCCTCGCCCGCGGGGACGACGTACCCCACCAGCGCGGGCTCGCCGCGCTCGTCGTCGCGCAGCAGCACCACGGCGTGCTCGACCGCCGGATGGGCGGCCAGCGCCGCCTCGATCTCGCCGAGCTCGACCCGGAAGCCGCGGATCTTGACCTGGTCGTCGATCCGGCCGGCGAACTCCAGCGTGCCGTCGTCCTTGCGGACGGCGGTGTCGCCGCTGCGGTACATCCGCGATCCCGGCGCGCCGAACGGGTCGGGCACGAAGCGCTGCGCGGTGAGGTCCGGGCGGCCGAGGTAGCCGCGGGCCACGCCCGGTCCGGCCACGTGGATCTCGCCGGCGACCCCGTTGGGAACCCGGTTGCCCTCCGCGTCCAGCAGATGGACCCGCAGGTCGCTGAGCGGGCGGCCGACGCCGTTGCCCGCCGCCGGGTCCAGATCGCGCTTGGTGATCCGGTAATAGGTGGTGTGCACGGTCGTCTCGGTGATGCCGTACATGTTGACCAGCGCCGTGCGGGCGAGGCTGCGCCGCTCCACCCACGGCCGCAGCTCGGGGATGTCGAGCCTCTCCCCCGCGAACACGACGGCGCGCAGCGCGAGCGCCCTGATCCGGGGGTCTCCGGCGGCGGCCGCGGCCACCAGCGAGCGGAACGCCGTCGGGGTCTGCGACAGCACGGTGACCTCCTCGTCGACCAGCAGGTCGAGGAAGTCCTCCGGCGAGCGGGCCACGTCCGCCGGCACCAGCACCAGCCGGGCGCCGTGCAGCAGCGCCGCCCACATCTCGAACACCGACACGTCGAAGGCGTAGGAGTGGGACATGCTGACCACGTCGGAGTCGTCGAAGGCGTAGTGCTCCTGGGCCGTCGTCATGAGCCGGACGACGTTGGCGTGCGTGACGGCGACCCCCTTCGGGCGGCCCGTCGACCCGGAGGTGTAGATGGTGTATGCCAGGTTGCCGGGCACGGCCGCGGTCCCGGCGGCGACGGGCCCGTCCTGGTCGGCAGGGTCGGCGGAGCCGGCCGAGGCCGCCGGGCCGCCGAGGACCACGAGCCGCCCCCCGTGGATCGCCTGCGCGAGGCCCGTCCGCGCTTCGTCGGTGACCAGCAGGTCCACGCCCGCGTCCGCGACGATGTACCGGAGCCGGTCGGCCGGGTTGGCGGGGTCGAGCGGAAGGTAGCCGGCGCCGGATCTGAGCACGCCGAGCAGCGCCGGCAGCAGGTCGGCCCCGCGGCCGAGGCACACGCCGACGAGCCGTTCCGGCCCCGCGCCGAGGGATCGCAGGCGGCGGGCGAGCCGGTCGGCGCGCGCGTCCACCTCGGCGTAGGTCAGCGTGACGCCGCCCGCGGTGACCGCCGGCGCGTCCGGGGTGCGCGCCGCCTGCTCGGCGAACAGCTCGTGCAGGCATCCCGCGACGGCGCCCTCGGGCGCGCCCTCCGCGATGTCCTCGGCGGCCCGCTCCGGCAGGTACATGGCGCGGGCGTCGCCGTCCACCCCGGCCGCCATGGCCTCCAAGACCGCGCGGTACATCCCGGCGAGCCGCTCGGCGGCGGCATGGCCGATCGCCCCGGTGTGCGTGCTCAGGTAGAGGCGGTCGCCGCGGTTGTGCACGGTCAGCCCGATGCCCGGCTCGACCGGGGCGTTGCTGATCCGGCGGCCGGTGTCGACGGCGTCGGTGTCGACCTGGTGGAAGTCCAGGTAGTTGAAGTAGACGTTGATGAGCCGGCCGCCGCCCCACTCCCGCTGGATGTCGGGCATCGGGTAGCGCCGGTGCGGCCACAGCTCCACCTCGCGGTCGAAGGTCCGCCGGACCAGGTCGCCCCACGTCCGGGCGCCGCGGTCCACCGCGAACGGGACCGTGTTCAGGTACATGCCGTAGACGCGGTCGGCGCCGAGCTCCTCGGGCCTGGTGTCGCAGACCAGGCCGGTGTGGAACGCCGGTGCGCCGGTGATCTGGCTCATCACCTTCAGATGGGCGGACAGCAGCACCGCCTTCAGCGAGACGCCCGCCGCGGTGGCGAGAGCGCGCAGCCCGTCGCCGAGATCCTCGAACGGCACCTGCGCGTACACCGGTTCCACGTCCGCGGTCCCCGGACCGGCGGCGGGGCCCGCCGCGGCGGTCGCCCAGTCGGCGGGGAGGGCCAGCGGGGCGTACTCGGCGGTGATCCGCCGCCAGTAGCCGCGGTCCTCGGCCGAGTCCAGCGACGCCAGCTCGGCGGCGACCGAGTCGGCGAAGCGCACGCCGGGCGCCTCGAAGGGCTCCGGTTCGAGACCGTCCCTGATCCGGTGGTAGACCTCCAGCAGCTCCATCAGCAGCAGGTGGTAGCTCCACCCCTCGGTGATCACGTGCGCCTGGGTGAAGGTCAGCCACCAGGCCTCGTCGCTCTCCTGGTGGGCGAACATCCGGATCAGCGGGGCGGTCTCCAGGTCGAACGCGTCGGCCCGTTCGGCGGCGACGAACTCGCGCAGGATCCGCTCGCCCGCCGCACCGGTCACGTCGGGCACGCCGCGCAGGTCCTGGACGCCGACCCGGATGCCCGCCGCGTCGCGCGGGTCGTGGACGAGCTGCATCGGCACCGAGTAGCCCGTCAGGTGGATCGACGTGCGCAGGATGTCGTGCCGGGCGGCGAGCGTGCGGGCCGCCGCCGCGAGGGCGTCCGCGTCCACCGGCCGCTCGTCGCGGATCCGGAAGGTGTTGATGATGTGGTAGGCCCGGTGCCCGTCGTCGGCGAGCATCTCGACCAGCATGCCGATCTGGTTGCGGGTCAGCGGGTAGGCGTCGGCGACGCCGTCCGGGAGCGCGGCGCGGTCCTGCTCGGAGATCAGCTGGAACGGCGCGACCGCCGCCCGCTCGTCCCCGGTGAGCCGGTCCCGGCCCCGCAGCGCCTCGCACAGCCTGGCGACCGTCCGGTACTCGAAGACGTCGCGTACGGCGACGTCCAGTCCCTCGGCGCGCAGCGCGCCCACCAGCGCCACCGCGCGGATCGAGTCGCCGCCGAGGTCGAAGAAGCCGTCGTCGACACCGACCCGGTCGGCGTCCAGGGCGCGCCGCCAGGCGTCGGCCACGCGGCGCTCCAGCCCGGTGCGCGGCGCCACGTGCTCGCCGCGGGCGAAGTCGCCCTCCCCGGGCGCGGGCAGGGCGCGCCGGTCGAGCTTGCCGTTGGGGGTCAGCGGCAGCCGGTCCATCGCCACGAACGCGGCGGGGACCATGTAGTCCGGCAGGGTGCGGGCCAGCTCCGAGCGCAGCCCGGCCGGATCGGGGCCCGCGCCCTCCTCCGCGACCAGGTAGGCGATCAGGCGCTCGTCGCGCACGACCACCACGCACTGCCTCACCCGCGGGTCGGCCGCGAGCGCCGCCTCGATCTCGCCGAGCTCGATCCGGTGGCCGCGGACCTTCACCTGGTCGTCCAGCCGGCCCAGGAAGTCGAGCGACCCGTCCGGCAGCCGGCGCGCCAGGTCGCCGGTGCGGTACAGGCGCGCTCCGGCGGGGCCGTACGGGTCGGGGACGAACGACGCGGCGGTGAGGTCCGGACGGTCCAGGTAGCCGCGCCCCACCCCGGCGCCGCCGACGTGCAGCTCGCCGGGCACGCCGGCCGGGACGGGCTGCAGCCATTCGTCCAGCACGTACAGCCGGGTGTTGCGGACCGCGCGGCCGATCGGCACCCGCACCTCGGCGGACGTGTCGTCCTCGGCCGTGATGACGGCGTGCGTGACGTCGTCGGAGCACTCGGTGGGCCCGTAGGCGTTCATCACCGGAACGCCGCGGTAGCGGGCGGACCACCGCGCGCACAGCTCCGGCGGCAGCGCCTCGCCCGTCACGACCAGCCACCGCAGGTCCGGCAGCGCGGGGGCCGGGGCCCCGGCGTCCCAGGTGTCCAGGGCCGCGCGCAGCAGCGACGGGACGACTTCGAGGACGGTGACGCGGTCGTCCGCGACCAGCCCGAACAGGCGCTCCGGATCGAGCGCGGTCGCCGCGTCCACCACCCTGACCCGGCCACCCGTGACCAGGGGGGCGAGCATCTGCCACACCGAGATATCGAAGGCGGGCGAGGCGTTCAGCACGACGGTGTCGGCGGCGGTCAGCCCGAGGTCCTCGATCTTGGCGAGCAGGTGGTTGCCCATCCCGCGCCGGTGCACCATCGCGCCCTTCGGCCTCCCGGTGGATCCCGAGGTGTAGATGACGTAGCCGAGATGGGCGCCGTCGGCGACCGGGACGGGGGCATCCGCGGCCGGGCGCGGCCACTGGTCCGGCTCGTCCAGCAGGACCACGGTCCGCCCGTCGCGCGGCGCGGCCGCGGCGAGAAGGTCACCGCGAGTGAGCAGCAGTTCCAGACCTGCGTCGGCCGCGATGCCCGCGAGGCGCTCCGGCGGCAGCTCCGGGTCGAGCGGCAGGTAGGCGCCGCCCGCCTTGAGCACCGCCAGCACCCCCAGGACCAGTTCGGCCGACCGGTCGGCGCAGATGCCGACCAGCGTCTCGGGACCGGCGCCGAGCTCGCGGAGCCGGTGCGCGAGCCGGTCGGCCCGGTCGTTCAGCTCGGCATAGCCGAGCGAGACCCCGGCGGCGTGCACCGCCACGGCGTCGGGGGTCGCGGCGGCGTGCCGCTCGAACTCGGCCGGCGCGCGGATGGCGACGGGCTCGCGGACGGTCGCGGCCCCCTCGTCCTGCGGCGGCTCCGGCTCGTCCGGCCCCAGGTACGCGGCGCGGGCGTCCCCGTCGGCGTCGGCGGCCATCGCCGCCAGCACCGCCCGGTACATCCCGGCCAGCCGCTCGCCGTTCGCGCGGCTCAGCACGCCGGTGTCGGTACTCAGGCTGAGGCGGTCCGGCCGGCAGTGCACGGTCAGGCCGAACTCGGTCCGCGAGTCGCCGAGCCTCAGGTCGGCGCCGCCGGCCTGCCCGCCCGCCTCGTCCGGCGCCGTCCGGGGGAAGTCGAAGTAGTTGAAGACCACGTTCACCAGGCGTCCGCCGCCCCAGGCGCGCTGCATGGCGGGCATCGGGTAGCGCCGGTGCGGCCACAGCTCGGCCTCGCGGTCGAAGACCCGCCGGACCAGCTCGTACCAGGTGCCGGCGGTGCGGTCCATGGCGAACGGCACCGTGTTGAGGTGCATCCCGTACACGCGGTCGGCGCCGAGGACCTCGGGGCGCGCGTCGCAGATCAGCCCGACGTGGAACGCCCTCGCGTCGGTCAGCTGGCTCATCACCTTCACGTGCGCGGCGAGCAGCACGCTCTTGATCGACACGCGCGCCCGCGCGGCGAGGGCGTTGAGCGGTCCCTCCAGCGCGCCCAGCTCCACGCGCACGTCGAAGGGCTCCCCCGGGCCGGTCTCCGGCCCGGGGCCCCAGCCGTCGGGCAGGGCGACGGGCGCGTGACCGTCGACGATCGCCTGCCAGTAGGCACGGTCCTCGCCGGAGTCGAGCGCGGCCAGTTCGGCGGCGATGAAGTCCGCGAACCGCACGGGCGGCGCCTCGTAGGGCGCGGGTTCGCGCCCGTCCCTGACGCGCCGGTAGCAGTCCAGCAGCTCGGCCAGCAGCGCGTTGTGGCTCCAGCCCTCGGTGACCGCGTGCGGGCGGGCGACGGCCAGCCACCAGCCCTCGCCGTCGGCCACGTAGGCGCCGAGGCGCAGCAGCGGCGCCGCGCCGAGGTCGATCGGCTCGTTCCGCGCCGCGGTGAACAGGTCCATCAGCGCGGCCTCGCGCTCGTCCTCGGGCAGGCCGCGCAGGTCGCGGGCGGTCACCGGGACCTCGACGGCCTCATGGACGACCTGCATCGGGACCGAGTACGAGGCGAGGTCGAGGGAGGAGCGCAGCACCTCGTGGCGGTCCACGACGACCTGGGCAGCGGCGCGCAGCGCGTCCTCGTCGAACGGCCGCGGGTCGGGGATCCGGTAGGCGGCGAAGCTCAGGTAGTGGCCCTCGCCGCCCATCATCTCGACGAGCATGCCGACCTGGGCCTGCGACATCGGGTAGGCGTCGCGGACCCCGGCGGGCAGTGCCGCCCGGTCGTCCGGGCCGAGCAGCTCGAACGGTTCGACGGGGCGTTCGGCGCCCGCCGCGGCGCCGCGTCCCGCCGCGGCCTCGGCCAGCCCCGCGACGGTGCGGGACACGAAGAGGTCGCGCACCGAGACGTCGTAGCCCTCGTCGCGCAGGGTGCCCACCACGACGATGGCGCTGATCGAGTCGCCGCCGCTCTCGAAGAAGCCGTCGTGCAGGCCGACGCGGGGTCGGCCGAGCACCTCGGCGAAGACCGCCGCGATGCGTTCCTCGGCCGGCGTGCGCGGCGCGATGACGGCCTCGTCCTCCGGTGCGCCGTCGGGTTCGGGGAGGGCGTGCCGGTCGACCTTGCCGTTGGCGTTCAGCGGGATCGCGGCCAGCTCCACGAACACCGCCGGGACCATGTAGTCCGGCAGGCTCTCCGCGCAATGCCCACGAAGGTCGGCGATGTCTCCTCCTGCGACCACATAGGCCACCAGCCGGTCGTCCCGGGCGACCACCACCGCTTCGGCCACACCCGGATGCTCGGTCACCACCGCCCGGACCTCGCCCGGTTCGATCCGGTGTCCTCGGATCTTCACCTGATCGTCCAGACGGCCCAGGAACTCCACGCTTCCGTCTGGCAGCATCCGCACCAGATCACCGGTCCGGTACAGGCGGGCTCCCGCCGCGAACGGATCCGGGACGAACCGCTCGGCCGTCAGATCCGCGCGCCCCGCGTATCCCCGCGCGACGCCCACACCGCCCACGAAGAGCTCCCCGACCACACCGACCGGAACCAGGCGCATGTCGGCGTCCAGGACGCGCATCGTCATCCCCGGCAGCGGCCGCCCGATCGGCACGACCTCGCCCGCCACATCGCCCTCGACCGGGAACACGCACGTCCCCACCGACGCCTCCGTCGGCCCGTACTCGTTCAGGACCCGGACGTCCGGCGCGAGTTCCCGCCAGGACTCCAGCGTCCGCCGCCCGAACGCCTCGCCCGCGACGACCAGCGTGTCCGTGAGCTCGCGGGCCTGGTCAGCGCCGAGTTGGTGGCAGAGCAGCTCCAGATGGGACGGCGTGAGCTTGATGAACCCGAACGGTCCCTGCTCCGCCAGCCACTTCCCGAGATCGGCGAGGTCGGCGTCCTGCGGGAACAGATGCACCGCCCGACCCGACACCAGCGGCGCCCACAAACTCGGCACCTGCAGATCGAACGCCACCGACGAGAACACCGGCGCACCACCCGCCGCACCACCCGGCAACTCCGACGCCGCCCAACCCACATGATTGACCAGCCCCCGATGCGTCACCTGCACACCCTTCGGCCGCCCCGTCGACCCCGACGTGAACACCACATAGGCGGTGCGGTCGGGATCCGAGCCGCGGTCGGGCCGGGTGGGCGGCATGGCCGCGACCCGCTCGGCCTCCGCGTCCAGGAAGGACGCGTCCACGAGGAGGGAGGCGCCCGCGTCCTCCAGCATCGCGGCGACCCGGTTCGCCGGGTAGGCGGGATCCAGCGGCACGAACGCACCGCCCGCCTTCCACACCGCCAGCAGCGCCACCACCAGGTCGACGCTTCGGCCCAGGAGGACGCCCACCACGGACTCGGGTCCGACGCCGCGTCCGATGAGGTGCCGGGCGAGGCGGTTCGCGCGCTCGTCGACCTCCGCATAGGTGAACGACTCGCCGCCGGACGCCACCGCCGGTGCCTCCGGTGACGCGGCCGCGCGCTCCTCGAACAGCTCCGGCACCGAACGCGCCCCCACCGCCGCGGCGCCCTCGCCGGACGTCAGCAGGCGGTCGAGTTCGTCCGCAGGCAGCAGCTCGGCGTGCGGGTCCCCGTCGAGGCCGCGGGCGACCGACTCCAGGGCGGCCCGGTACATGCCCGCCAGCCGGTCGGCGTCCTCCTGGGCCATGGTGTGCGTGCCGGTGCGCAGCGTGAGGATGCCGCCGAGCACGGTGACGCCGAGCGGGAACTCGGTCGCGCTGGCGTTGATGCCGTTGCCCTCGTCCTCGGCCTGCTCCGATCCGACGCCGTCGAAGTCCATGTAGCTGAAGAACACGTCGGTGATGCGGCCGCCGCCCTGCTCGCGCTGGATCGCGGGAAGCGGGAAGTGCCGGTGCGGCCACAGCTCGGCCTCCCGGTCGAAGACCCGCCGGACGAGGTCGCGCCACGTGCGGGCCGTCCGGTCCATCGGGAACGGCAGCGTGTTCAGCAGCATGCCGAGGATCCGCTCGGCGCCGGCCGCCTCGGGCCGCACGTGCGTGACGAGCCCGGTGTGGAACTCCGCCTCGGGCGTGATCCAGCTCATCACGGCCAGGTGCGCGGCGAGCAGGACGCTCTTGAGCGACACCCCGGCCTCGGCCGCGCGGGCGCGCAGCCGCGGTTCCAGGTCGCGGAACGACAGGCCCGAGCGGACGTCGGCCGGCGGCAGGGCGGGGTCGCCGCGCCACGCCTCGGGCAGGGCGAGCCTGCTCCTCCCGCCGACGATGTCCCGCCAGTAGGCGCGGTCCTCCGCCGAGTCCAGCGCCGCCAGCTCGGCCGCGATCGCGTCGGCGAAGCGCACCTCCGGCCGCGCCTCCGTCTCCGCCTCCGGCCCTGCGTGTCCGGACAGGATCCGCTCGTAGGCGTCCACCAGCTCGCCGAGGAGCAGGTGATAGCTCCACCCGTCCAGGAGGGCGTGGCTCTTGACGAACGTGCAGCGCCAGGTGCCGTCGTCGTGGAGGTGCACGAAGACGCGCAGCAGCGGCCCGTCCGCGGCCTCGCCGAACGCGCGCGCCCGCTCCTGCGCGACGAAGGCGGCCAGCGCCGCCTTCTGCTCCGGCTCGCCGAGCCCGCGCAGGTCGCGCACCTCGCAGGGGATGTCGGCGGCGGGGTGGACGAGCTGCATCGGCGTCGAGTAGCCGTCCAGATGCAGGGACGAGCGCAGGACGTCGTGCCTGCCGGCGACGGCGGCGACGGCCCGCCGGAACGCCTCGGGCGAGAACGGGCCTCCGCTGCGGATGCGGAACGAGGTGACGTCCACGTAGCTGTTGCGGGTGCCGTCGGCGAGCATCTCGACGAGCATCCCGGCCTGGTTCTGCGACAGCGGGTAGGCGTCGACGACGTCCCGCGGCAGCCGGGTGCGGTCGGCGTCGGAGACCAGCTCGAACGGGGCGACGGCGGGCCTCGGTGCGGCCGGTGCGGCACCGTCCCGCCGGGCGAGCCGCGCGCACAGCCCGGCGACGGTCCGGTGCTCCATGACGTCGCGCACCCCGACCTCGAAGCCCTCGGCGCGCAGCGCGGCCGCGAGGACGACGGCGCGGATGGAGTCGCCGCCGAGGTCGAAGAAGGCGTCGTCGACACCGACGCGGCCGACGCCGAGGACGTCGCCCCACAGGGCGGCGACGCGCTCCTCGACCGGCGTGCGCGGCGCGGTGTACGGACGGTCCACGGCGGTGTCGCGATCTGGGGCGGGCAGGGCCCGCTCGTCGAGCTTGCCCGCCGTGGTCAGCGGGATGCGGTCGAGGCTCACGAACGTCCGCGGCACCATGTGCTCGGGCAGCAGGGCGGCGCAGTGCTCGCGCAGTCCGCCGAAGGCGGCGTCGGTGGCGGCGCCGTCGGTCACGACGTAGGCGACGAGGCGGACCGTCTCCGTCCCGTCGGCGCCCGCGACGACGACCGCGTCCCGGACGTCCGGGGCCTCCCGCAGGACGGCGGCGACCTCCCCCGGCTCGACGCGGTGGCCGCGGATCTTCACCTGGCCGTCGCGGCGGCCGAGCACCTCGGCGTCTCCGTCGGAACGCCAGCGGGCGAGGTCGCCGGTGGCGTACAGGCGCCCGCCGGCGCGCCCGAACGGATCGGGGACGAACCGTTCCGCGGTCATGGCGGGATCGCCGGAGTAGCCGCGCGCGAGGCCCGCGCCGCCCACGTACAGCTCCCCGACGACGCCGACGGGAACGGGTTCCATCAGCTCGTCCAGGACGTAGAGGGTCGTGCCCGGGATCGGGCGTCCGACGGGCACGACGCCCTCGGGACGCGGATCCTCGACGGTGAACGCGGCATCGGCGACGGTGGCCTCGGTCGGCCCGTACTCGTTCACGACCCGTCCGCCGCCGAGTCGCCGCGACCACAGCCCGGCGACCGGGCCGTGCAGCGGCTCGCCGCCGGCCACCAGCGTCCCGGCGAGCCCGGCGGCACGGTCGGGGCCGAGCTGGTGGGCGAGCATCTCCAGGTGGGACGGGGTCAGCTTGACGAAGTCGAACGGGCCGTTCGCGGCCAGCCAGTCGCCGAGGTCGGCGAGGTCGCCGTCCTGCGGGAACATGTGGACCGGCCGTCCGGCGACGAGCGGCGCGTACAGCATCGTGACGGCCAGGTCGAAGGCCACCGAGGAGAACAGCGGCGCCCCGCCCGCCCCTCCGGCATGCCCGCCCTCTCCGGGGTCGGCGATGTACTCGGCGGCCGCCCAGTCCAGGTAGCCCGCGAGGCCGCGGTGGGTGACCCGCACCCCCTTCGGCCGGCCGGTCGACCCCGAGGTGTAGATCACGTAGGCGGTGGAGTCGGGATCCCGCACGACGGGTCCGGGCGCCGTGCTCTCCCGCGCCGCCTCGGCCGCCCTCAGCCGGGTGCCGTCGAAGGCCCCTTCGAGCAGTCCCTCGTACGCCTCTTCGGTCAGCACGACCCGCGCGCCGGAGTCGGCCAGCACGTGGTGGAGCCGCCCGGGCGGGTCGGACGGGTCCATCGGCGCGTAGGCCGCGCCGGCCCGCCACACGCCGAGCATGCTCGCCGGCAGGTCGGGGCCGCGTCCGAGGAGCACGCCGACGACCGTCTCGGGGCCCGCGCCGAGGCCGCGCAGCCGGCCGGCGATCCGCCCGGCCCGGTCCCACAGCTCGGCGTAGGTGACGGTGCCGGCCGCGCCCGTCACGGCGACCGCGTGCGGCGTCCGGGCGGCCCGTTCCCCGATCATGGCGCAGGCGTCGGCTGCGGCCGCGGCCGCCGGGCCCGCCGCCCACTCCCGCAGGGTGCGGTCGCGCTCGCCGGGCGGCAGCAGGATCTCCCGGGCGTCGCCGTCCGGGCCGGCGGCCATCGCCTCCAGCACGGCCCGGAACATCGCGCCGAGGCGGTCGGTGTCCTCGAGCGTGAGGTGGTGCGAGTCGGCGGTGAGGATGACGTGCCCCACCCGTGAGGAGATGGTGAGCGGGAACTCGGTCGGCGCGTCGTCGCTGCCCGCGCGGTCGTCCACCAGGGCCGTGTCGACCTGGTGGAAGTCCTGGTAGTTGAAGTAGACGTCGATCAGCCGGCGCCGCCCGCCCGCGCGGCGCTGGATCTCGGGGAACGGGTGGCGGCGGTGCGGCCAGAGCTCGACCTCTCGCTCGAACGTGCGCCGGACCAGCTCCCGCCACGTCCGGGCGCCGCGGTCCACGGGGAACGGCAGCGTGTTGAGGTACATGCCGTAGACGCGGTCCGCGCCGAGGATCTCGGGGCGGGCGTCGCAGACGAGCCCGACGTGGAAGGCGGGTTCCTCGGTGAGCTGGCTCATCACCTTCGTGTAGGCGGCGACGAGGACGCTCTTCAGCGACGCCCCCGCGTCGGTGGCGAGCGCGCGGAGGCCGTCCTCGAGATCGTGCCAGGGGACGCCGACCAGGTGCTTCTCGCTCGGCTTGGGGCCGGGTCCGTCGGGCGCGGGCCGCTCGCCGGACCAGGCGGCGGGCAGGGTGAACCTGGCGTGGCCGCCGACGACGCCGTCCCAGTACTCCCGGTCCTCGGCGGACTCCAGGGAGGCGCGCTCGGCGGCGATGAAGTCGGCGAAGCGGACCGCGGGCGCCTCGTACGGTTCCGGGTCGCGCCCGTCGCGGATCGCCCGGTAGCAGTCGAGCAGCTCCATCAGCAGGGAGTGGTGGCTCCAGCCTTCGAGGATGGGGTGGCATTCGGTCACCGCCATCCAGAATCCGCCGTCGCCGGTCAGATGCGCGTGGAAGCGCATCAGCGCCGGCGTGCCGAGGTCGAACAGCGCGGCGCGCTCCCTGGCGGAGAACTCCGCCAGGGCCCGGTCGGCCTCCTCGCCGGTGAGCGCGGTGAGGTCGTGCACGCCCATCGGCAGCTCGGCGGCGGCGTGCACGAGCTGCATCGGCACCGAGTAGCCGGTGAGGTGGATCGAGGTGCGCAGCGCCTCGTGCCGGGCGACGACGAGCTCGCCCGCGGCGCGGAAGGCCGCCTCGTCGAACGGCGCGCCGTCATTGATCCGGAAGAGGGTCACGTTGTGGTAGGCGTTGCGGCCGTCCTCGGCGAGCATCTCGACGAGCATGCCGATCTGGTTCTGCGACAGCGGGTAGGCGTCGGCGACCCCGTCCGGCAGCGCGGCCCGGTCGCGGTCGGAGATCAGCTCGAACGGCCGGACCAGCGCGGTGTCCGCGGCGGGCAGCGCGGGGCGGCCCCCGGCGAGTTCGGCCAGCGCGGCCACCGTGCGATGCGCGAAGACGTCGCGGACCGAGACGTCCAGCCCGCGGGCGCGCAGCTCGCCGACCAGCGCGACCGCGCTGATCGAGTCGCCGCCCAGCTCGAAGAACCCGTCCAGGATTCCGACCCGCTCGACGCCGAGGACGTCCGCCCACACGGCCGCGACCTGCGCCTCGCCGGGCGTGCGCGGGGCGGCGTAGGCGCCGCGGGCCCGGACCGCCGCGTCGCCCGGGTCGGGCAGCGCCCGCTTGTCGAGCTTGCCGTTGGGCGTCAGCGGGATCCGGGCGAGCGGCACGTACACCGCGGGGATCATGTAGTCGGGCAGCGTGCGGGCCAGCAGCGCGCGCAGTCCGGGCGCGTCCGGCGGTCCGTCCGGTGCGCCCTCGGCCGGGACGAGGTAGCCGACCAGCCGCTCGTCGCGGACGACCACGACGGCCTGCCGCACCGCGGGATGCGCGGTCAGCGCCGCCTCGATCTCGCCGGGCTCGACCCGGTAGCCGCGCACCTTCACCTGGTCGTCGGCGCGTCCCAGGAACTCCAGGCCGCCGTCGGGGGTGCGGCGCGCGAGGTCGCCGCTGCGGTACATCCGCGATCCCGGCGGGCCGAACGGATCGGGCACGAACCGCTCGGCCGTCAGGTCGGGCCGGTTCAGGTAGCCGCGGGCGACGCCGGGCCCGGCCACGTGGATCTCCCCGGGGACGCCGACCGGGACCGGGTGGCCGTGCGGGTCGAGGAGGCGGATCGCCAGGTCGGCGAGGGGCCTCCCGATCCGGTTGCCGGCCGCGGGGTCCAGGTCCGCTCCGGTCAGCCGGTGGTAGGTCGAGTGGACGGTCGTCTCGGTGATCCCGTACATGTTGACCAGGGCCGGGGCGTCCAGGCCGCGCCGGTCGGCCCAGGGCCGCAGTTCGGCGGTCTCCAGCTTCTCGCCCGCGAACACCACGGCGCGCAGCGCGAGCCGCTCCACGCGCTCGTCGCCGTCGGCCGCGGCGGCGACCAGCCCGCGGAACGCGGTCGGCGTCTGGCTGAGGACGGTCACGCGCTCGTCCGCCAGCAGGTCGAGGAAGTCCTCCGGCGAGCGGGTGACCTCGCGGGGCACCACCACCAGCGTCCCGCCGAACAGCAGCGCGCCCCACATCTCGAACACCGACACGTCGAAGGCGTAGGAGTGGAACAGCGACCACACGTCCGCGGCGCCGAACCCGTAGTGCTCGTGGGCGGTCGTCATCAACCGCACGACGTTGGCGTGCGTGAGCGCCACGCCCTTGGGCCGGCCGGTGGACCCGGAGGTGTAGATCACGTAGATGGCGTTGTCCGGGACGGAGCGGTTCGCCGGGTCGCCGTCCGGCGCGTCCGCCTCGTCGCGGCCGACCACGACGGTGGTGCCGCCGTGCACCTCGCCGACCAGGTCCAGCAGCTCGGGCCGGGTCACGATGACCGCCACCCCCGCGTCGGCCGCCACGTGGGCGAGCCGCTCGGCGGGGTTGACCGGGTCGAGCGGCACGTAGCCCGCGCCCGACTTCAGCACGCCGAGCAGGGTCGGGATGAGCTCGGGGCCGCGCTCCAGGCAGACGCCGACCAGCGACTCGGGGCCCATGCCGAGCGAGCGCAGATGGTGGGCGAGCCGGTTGGCGCGGGCGTTGACCTGCGCGTAGGTCAGCCTCTCGGCCCCGGCGACCACGGCGATCGCGTCCGGCGCCGCGGCGGCGCGCTCCTCGAAGAGCTCGTGGACGCAGCGCTCGACCGGCGGGCGGGCGGCCGGGCCGGCGAGGACGGCGGCCCGTTCGGTGCCGTCGAGCATCTCCAGCCGGGACACGGGCGTCGCCGGTTCGGCGAGCGCCGCCTCCAGCAGGGCGCGGAAGTGCGCGGACATCCGCTGCACCGTGGACGCCTCGAACAGCGCCGAGGCGTAGCGCATCCGTGCGGAGAAGCCGCCGCCGGCGTGTTCCTGGATCTGCAGTTCGAGGTCGCACTTGGCCGGTCCGGAGCCGGAGCCGAACTCCTCCACCCGCACGCCCGGCAGGTCGACGCCCTCGTTGCGCTCGCCGTGCAGGGTGAAGGCGACCTGGTACAGCGGGGTGCGCGACATGTCGCGCTCGGGCTGCAGCTCGTCCACCAGGCGGGCGAACGGCACCTCCTGGTGGTCGTAGGCGTCCAGCACCATGGCGCGCCCCCGGTCCAGCAGGTCGGCGAAGGCGGGGTCACCCGTCCAGGCCGCCCGCATCACCAGGCTGTTGATGCCGTAGCCGATGAGGCCCTGTAGCTCGGGCCGCGTCCGGCC
Organism: Actinomadura sp. B10D3; assembly: GCF_039871695.1. Taxonomy (NCBI): domain Bacteria; kingdom Bacillati; phylum Actinomycetota; class Actinomycetes; order Streptosporangiales; family Thermomonosporaceae; genus Actinomadura; species Actinomadura sp. B10D3. The sequence goes on along the minus strand of NZ_JBDPLY010000022.1, from coordinate 75,013 downwards.
GGACACGACGGTGCCCACGGGGACGTCCTGCCGCCCGGTGTAGCGGGCGAGCAGCACCTGGAACGCGGTGAGGAAGACGACGAACGGCGTGGTGTCGTGGCGCGCCGCCAGGTCCCGCACCCGCTCCCCCAGCCCGGCGGGGAGGTCGAACGGGACCTCGGCGCCGGCGTGGTCGCGGACGGCGGGCCGCGGGCGGTCCGTGGGCAGGTCGAGCGGCGCGATCCCGGCGAGGCGTTCGCGCCAGTGCGCCAGCCGGTCCTCCAGGGCGTCGCCCGCCAGTTCCCGGCGCTGCCAGGCGGCGAAGTCCGCGTACTGCACGGGCAGCGGCGGCAGCGGCGCGGGGCCGTCCGCCGCGAAGGCCCGGTAGAGGGCCGCGAGCTCGCTGCCGAACACCGTGCAGGACCAGGCGTCGCAGGCGATGTGGTGGAACACCACGACGAGGACGTGGTCGTCCTCGGACAGCCTCACCAGCGTCCCGCGGACCGGCCACTGGCGTTCGAGGTCGAACGGGGTCGCGGTCTCGCGGGCGAGGAACCCGTCCGCCCGTTCCTCGCGCTCGCCCGCGGGGTGGCCGCTCAGGTCGGCCTCCCGCAGCGGCGGCAGGTCGCGGGGCTCGTCGATGATCTGGACGGGCGCGCCGCCGGACATCGCGTAGCGGGTGCGGAGGATCTCATGCCGGACGATCAGCTCCCGCCAGGCGCGTTCCAGCGGCTCCCGCTCGATCGGGCCGCGCATCCGCAGCACCAGCGGCACGAGGTACTCGGCGCTGTCGGGTTCCAGCCGGTGCAGGAACCACATCTGCTGCTGCCCGTAGGACAGCGGAAGGGGACGGGCCCGGTCGGCGCGGCCGATCCCCGCGGTGCGCCGCCCGGTGCGACCGCCGCCCCGGAGGCGGCGGCGGAGCAGGTCTTCGCGCAGCGCCGCGGCGTCGCGCACGTTCTCGTCGATGCTCATCGGTCCTGGCCCTCCAGGGGAAGCGAACCGGCCAGCAGCTCGGCGTCCGACAGCCGGTCGATCTCCGCGCGGACGCGGGCCTCGACCTCCAGCGCCAGCGCCGCGATGGTCGGGTTCTCGAAGACGGTCCGCACCTGCAGATCGATGTCGAAGGCCTCCTGGATCTCCGCGATCACCCGGATGGCGACGATGGAGTTCCCGCCGGCCTGGAAGAAGTTGGCGTGCACGCTCACGGTGGTGCCGAGCAGCCCGGTCCAGATCTCCGCGATGCGCTCCTCGACGACGGTGCGGGGCCCGGCGTCCTCGTCGCCGGGTCCGGTGTCGGGTTCGGGGAGGGCGTGCCGGTCGACCTTGCCGTTGGCGTTCAGCGGGATAGCGGCCAGCTCCACGAACACCGCCGGGACCATGTAGTCCGGCAGGCTCTCCGCGCAATGCCCACGTAGGCCGGCGATGTCGCCCGCCGCGACCACATAGGCCACCAGCCGGCCGTCCCGGGCGACCACCACCGCCTCGGCCACACCCGGATGCGCCGCCACCACCGCCCGGACCTCACCCGGCTCGACCCGGTACCCCCGGATCTTCACCTGATCGTCCACACGGCCCACGAACTCCACCGTTCCGTCCGGCGACACCCGCACCAGGTCACCCGTCCGATACAGCCGCGCGCCGACCCTGAACGGATCCGGCACAAACCGCTCCGCCGTCAACTCCGCGCGCCCCACATAACCCCGCGCCACGCCCACACCACCCACGAACAACTCACCGACGACACCCACCGGGACGAGGCGCATGTCGGCGTCCAAAACGCGCATCGTCATCCCCGGCAGCGGCCGCCCGATCGGGACCACCTCGCCCGCCACATCACCCTCGACCGGGAACACGCACGTCCCCACCGACGCCTCCGTCGGCCCGTACTCGTTCAGGACCCGGCCCTGCGCGGCCTCCCGCGCGAGCGGAACGGCCAGTGCCGCCGGCAGCGCCTCACCGGCGACCACGAACGTCTCCGCGAGGGCGGCGACCTCGTCCATCGGGAGCTGCCCCGCGACGATCTCCAGGTGGGACGGGGTCAGCTTGACGAAGCCGAAGGGCCCCTCCGACGCCAGCCACTTCCCGAGATCGGCGAGGTCGGCGTCCTGCGGGAACAGATGCACCGCCCGACCCGACACCAGCGGCGCCCACAAGCTCGGCACCTGCAGATCGAACGCCACCGACGAGAACACCGGCGCACCACCCGCCGCACCACCCGGCAACTCCGACGCCGCCCAACCCACATGATTGACCAGCCCCCGATGCGTCACCTGCACACCCTTCGGCCGCCCCGTCGACCCCGACGTGAACACCACATAGGCGGTGCGGTCCGGGTCACGGGGCACGTCCGGGCGGGTGACGGGCATCCGCGCGATCTCGTCGGAGTCGGCGTTGAGCACCGCCGCGGTCAGGGTCAGCACGGCGCCCGCGTCCGCCAGCATCGACGCCGTCCGCTCGTCCGGCGCGGACGGGTCCAGCGGGACGAACGCCGCGCCCGCCTTCCACACCGCCAGCAGCGCGACGACCAGGTCCGCGCCGCGGTCGAGCCACACGCCGACCACCGACTCGGGGCCCACGCCCCATCCGGCCAGGTACCAGGCGAGCCGGTTGGCGCGCTTCTCCACCTCGCCGTAGGCGAGCCGCTCGGTCCCGGCGACCACCGCGACCGCCTGGGGCGACGCGGCCGCCCGCTCCTCGAACAGGTCCAGCACCGACCGCGGGCCCGCGGCGGGCGCGGCGCCCTCGCCCCAAGCCAGCAACCGGCCCCGTTCGTCGGCGGACAGCAGCCCGAGGGCGCCCACCGGAGCGCCGGGGTCGGTCGCGACGGCCTCCAGCAGCAGGCCGAAGTGACCGGCCATCCGCTCGACGGTCTCCCGCTCGAACAGGGACGCGGCGTACTCCAGACCGCCGACCATCGTGCCGTCGGGCTCGCGGCGCATGAACAGGGTCAGGTCCGTCTTGGCGACCCGCCACGCCTCGATGTAGGCGTCCAGGTCGTCCCCGCCGGCCACCGACGCGGTGAGCTCCTCGTCGTGCAGGTCGAACGCCGCCTGGTAGAGGGGCGTGCGGGACAGGTCGCGGTCGGGCGCCAGGTCCTCCACGAGCCGCTCGAACGGCAGTTCCTGGTGTGCGAAGGCGTCCCGGCAGGCGTCCCGGACCCGGACCAGCGCCTCCTCGAAGGCCAGCTCCGGGCCGAGGCCGCACCGCACGACCAGGCTGTTCAGGAAGAACCCGACGACGCCCTCCACCTCGGGGCGGTGCCGGCCGGCCACCGGCGTTCCGACCGGCACGTCCCACTGGCCGGTGTGCCGCGCCAGCAGCACCGCGAACGCGGTGAGCAGCGTCATGAACGGCGTGGCGTCGTGGCGCCGTCCGAGGCGGGTGAGCCCGTCGACGACGTCCTGCCGGACGGTGAACGGCACGAGCGCGCCGCGCGGGTCCCGTACGGGCGGCCGGGCCCGGTCCGTGCGCAGGCCCAGCGGGGCGAGACCGTCCAGGGCGCGGCGCCAGTGGGCCAGCTCGGCCTCGATCACCTCCTCGTCCAGCCGTTCGCGCTGCCAGACCGCGTAGTCGGCGTACTGCACCGGCAGGGGCGGGAGCGCCGCCGTGCCCGTGCCCTCCCGGTCGCCCGCCAGCAGCAGCCCGAACTCGCGCTGGAGGATCGCGGCCGACCAGCCGTCGCAGGCGATGTGGTGCATCGTCAGGACGAGCACCCGCTCGCCGGGGAGGCTCGCCAGCACCGCCCGCACGACCGGTCCGTTCTCCAGGTCGAACCCGCGGCCGAACTCCTCGTCGAGCACGGCCGCGAACCCCTCGCGGGCGACCTCCACCGTGCGCAGTTCCGCGGGGCGCGGCGGGTCGACGAACTGGAGGGGCTCGCCGTCCACGACGCCGTACCTGGTGCGCAGCGCCTCGTGCCGGGCGGCCAGCGCGTCGAGCGCGCGGCGTACGGAGTCCGGCGAGGTTCCGGCGGGGACGGGGAGGAGCAGCGGCGACACCCATTCGAAGGCGCGCGGGTTCATCCGGTCCAGCACCCACAGGCGGCGCTGGCCGGACGACAGCGGCAGCCCGCCCTCGCGCGGCACGGCCACCGGCCCGGCCGCCTGCGCCTCCGCATCGGCGGCCCGCGGTGCCGCGATCAGCCCGGCCTGCTCCTCGACCGTCGCCGCCGCCAGCAGCCCGGGCAGGTGGATCTCCCGGCCCGAGGCCGACCGGAGCCGGTTGGCCAGCCGGGTGAGCTGGAGCGACGTGCCGCCCAGGCGGAAGAAGTCGTCCCGGACGCGCACGCCCTCGACCTTGAGCAGGTCCTCCCAGACGCCGGCGACGAGCCGCTCCTCCCGCGTGCGCGGGGGCGCGTCGGGAGCCCACGGCCTGCCGCCGGCCGCGGCGGGCTCGGGCAGCGCCGCGCGGTCGACCTTCCCGCTGGAGGTGCGCGGGAACGACTCGATCTCGACGAAGACCGCGGGGACGTGCGTGCCCGGCAGCCGCTCGCCCAGGAAGTCCCGCAGGTCGCCGGGGAGGCCGCCGCCGTCGGCGGGCCGCACGTAGCCGGCGAGCCGCAGGCCGAGGCCGCCGGCCTCGTACGGGGCGACCACCGCCTGGGCGACGCCGGAATGGGCCGCCAGCACCGCCTCCACCTCGCCGGGCTCGATGCGGACGCCGTTGACCTTGACCTGGTGGTCGAGGCGGCCGACGAACTCCAGCGTGCCGTCCTCGCGCCAGAAGACCAGGTCGCCGGTGCGGAACAGGCGCGAACCGGGCGGCCCGAGCGGGTCGGGCACGTAGCGCTCGGCGGTCAGGCCGGGGCGGTTCAGGTAGCCCGGCCCCACCCCGACCCCGCCGATGTGCAGTTCGCCGCGCATGCCCGGTGGCACGGGCCGGCCCGCCGCGTCCAGGACGATCACCCGCATGCCGGTGACGGGGCGGCCGATGGCGACCGGCCCCGACGCCTGTGCCGGGTCGTGCCGGTGCGCGGTCGCGTCCACCGAGCACTCGCTCGGCCCGTAGGTGTTGACGATCTCGACCGCCACCCGGTCCAGCAGACGGCGGGCGAGCTCGGCGTGCAGTTGCTCGCCGCCCGACAGCACGAGCCGGAGCGATCCGCAGCCGTCCCAGCCCGGCTCGTCCACCAGGGCGCGCAGCAGCGACGGCACGACCTGGACGACGGTGATCCGGTGCGCGGCGATCTCGCGGATCAGCGCGGCCGGGTCGCGTTCCGCCCCGTCCGGCGCCGCGACCAGCGCGCCACCGGCCACCAGCGGCGCGAAGACTTCGAGCTGGGCGGCGTCGAACGTCATCGCCGTCTTGTGCAGCAGCCGGTCCCGGTTCGAGAACCCGTGGGCACGGGCCAGCCAGGCGACGGCGTTGGCGAACCCGGCGTGGTCGATGACGACGCCCTTCGGCTCCCCGGTCGAGCCGGAGGTGTAGAGCACGTATGCGACGTCGAGTCCCGTCACCTCGACCGGTTCCGCCGGGTGGGGCGCCTCTTCGCCGCCGGAACGCGGCTCTTCCATCAGGAGGGCGCGAGCCCCCGCCTCCCGCGCCGCCTCGCGGCCGCCGGCCGCCGCCGTCGTCAGCACCAGGCCGGCGCCGGTGTCACGGATCATCCAGGCGAGCCTGCCGCGCGGATGCCCGGGGTCGAGGGGCACGTACGCGGCGCCCGCCCGCCACACCCCGAGCAGCGCGACGACCAGGTCGGCACCGCGGTGCAGGCACACGGCCACCCGCGAGCCCCGGCCCGTGCCGAGCGCCCGCAGGCGGCGCGCGAGCCGGTCGCTGCGCGCGTCCAGCTCGGCGTAGGTCAGCTCGCCGTCTCCGGCCACGACGGCGACCGCGTTGGGCGACTCGCCCGCCTTGCGGGCGATGAGGGCGGGAACGGTGACGGCCTCGGCGGGCGGGCTCGGCACGAAGGACATGGTGGCTCCCGGTCGGACGGCGGGCACGGCGGAACGGGCGCCCGGGGTCGGGCGCCGAGCGGACAGGGCTACGGGGCGGCGCGGAAGGGGCGGGCGGTCAGCCCGCGGCCTCCTGTTCCATGCGGCGGCGCAGGCTCAGGGGGCGCATGTCGGTCCAGACGGTGCCGATATGCTCCAGGCACTCCTCGCGGGTGCCCTCGGTTCCCTCGGCCCGCCACCCCGCGGGGAGCTCGCGGTCCGCCCACCAGATCGAGTACTGCTCCTCGTCGTTGAGGACGACGCGGTACGGGCGCGTGTCGGTCTGCTCTTCGGCCATGTGCACGTTCCCTTCACGGATAAAGCTGGGCCGCCGTTTTCCCGGCGGCACTCAGATAGCGGTCCCGGAGCTGTCCCCCGCCATTTCGGGTGTGGTCTCTCCGGGCTCCTTCCACAGATGTGAAACCTCGCCGAAATGCTCGAGGACCCACGCGTCGGAATAGATGCTGTCGAGGTAGCGGTCGCCGCCGTCCGGAAAGATCAGGACGCAGCGCGCCCCGCGCGGGACGGTGCCCGCCAGCTTCTCCAGGGCGGCGACTGCGGCGCCGGACGAGCCGCCCGCCAGCACCGCCTCCCGGCGGACCAGCCGGCGGCAGGCGGCCACGCATTCCAGGTCGGTGACGTGCACGACGTCGTCGGCCGCGGCGGGGTCGGCCAGCGCCGGGCGGACCGAGGCGCCGTGCCCCGGGATGAGGCGGGGCGCGGGGGTGCCGCCGAAGATGGCGCTGCCCACGGCGTCGACGGCCACGACCGTGGTGCCCAGCCCGCGCTCGCGCACGTAGTCGGCGCAACCGCGCAGCGTCCCGAACGTGCTGACCGGGCAGAAGAGGTAGTCGACCCGGCCGTCCAAGGCCTGGTCGATCTCCCGCATGGTCTGCTCGTGCGCGCCCGGGTTCAGCGGGTTGGCGTACTGGTTCGGCCAGTAGGCGTGCGGCAGCGTCTCGGCCAGTTCCCGGACGCGGCGCAACCGCACCGGCAGGAACTCCCCGGTCTCGGGGTCGGGCCGGGTCACGACCTCCACCTCGGCGCCGAGCGCCCGCATCGCGGCGTGGTTGCGGGCGGTGGTCCGGACGTCCACCACGCAGATCAGGCGCAGGCCGTGGTAGAGGCAGACCTGCGCGAGCCCGACGCCGAGGTTGCCCGACGTCGACTCCACGACCACCGACCGGCCGGCCTGCAGCCCGCCGTCGCGGATCCTGTCGCGGAGCATCGCCAGCGCGGTCCGGTCCTTGATGCTCCCGCCCGGGTTGAACCGCTCCATCTTGCCGAACACCCGGATGGGGAGATCCGGAAGAAGCCTTTCCAGCTCGACGAGTGGCGTGTCACCGATGCTCTCGAGCACACCCCTTACGAGCTTTCCCGGCACAGTCTCCCCTTTTCCCCGATGCGCGCCGCCGGGCGGCGCCCGGATTCGGCGTTTCCGGAGCCGTCGCTTCGCCCCGGATGAATCCACTGTCGCGGAGGTGCCAATATTTGGGCTATACCGCCACTACGTCGCGGCCCCGGCCGGCCGGGGCGCGCGGGACCGGATCAGCCGGACCGGACGGATCGGGGGCTCGCGCCGGTAGCGCCGCCGGACCTCCTGATCGAGCTCCTCGTGCAGCGACTGCAGCGCGTCCGCCATGAACAGGTCGCGCAGCAGGGCGCGGTCGACCCCGCCGCCCGCCCTGCGCGGCGCCTCCCCCGCCGGGAGCAGCACCACGCTGCCGGCGCGCACACCGGAGCGGCGCCCCAGGGCGTCCCGGATGGTCCGGGCGAGCGAGGACAGGCAGAACTTTTCGTCGCCGTCCTGCCGGATCTCGTGCGCGACGACGAGTTCGTCGCGCAGCGCCGGCACCGTGAAGACGCCGCCGATCGCGCCGTCGAACGCGCGGTGCAGCCCCCGCATCCAGCGCTCGACGAAGCCGGGGTACACGGTGCGCCCGTAGGCGGCCAGGGTCTCGTCGCGGCGGCCGACGAGGTACACCCGGCCGCCGTGACGGACGCCGAGGTCGCCGGTGCGCTCGCGGGTGCGGCCGCCCGCGCCCGACATCTCGACCTCCCCGACGCGCAGGTCCGGGACCGCCTCGCCGGTACCGGGGTCGACGACGCCCACCGGCACGTCCGGCGGCACCTCCAGCCCGACCAGGGGCACCGCGTCGGGACCCGCCGGGGCCCCGGTCCCGGTGCCGAGCGCGCGGGAGCGCAGCGGCTTGAGGACGCCGCGCTCCAGCGATCGGACGTCGGCGTCGGTGATGGCCGGAGAGGCCGAGACGAGGGTCGTCCACGACTCGGGCGAGTAGCAGGCCGTGAACGCCTCGGGCCGGAAGCCGGCGTCGGCGAACCGGGCGGCGAACCGTGCCGGGGCTCCCTCGGCCGCATGGTCGGCTTCGATCAGCGCCCGCCGCCAGTGCGACAGGTCGAGCCGGCGGACGGACTCCGGCGGCACGCCGCGCACGCACTCGTCGTAGAAGCGCGCGGGCGCCCCGGTCACCTCGATGCGGTGCCGGTCGACGAGCTCCAGCCAGCGGCGCGGGGGAAGCGGCTCCCCCGGCGGCAAGGTGATCGCGGTTCCGCCGGCGTACAGCGCGGCAAGGACCTGCTTCAGGTCTTCCGTGCCCGGCCGGGGCGGCGGCCAGGCACCCGACCGCACTCCCTCGGCCAGGCCCAGGGCCCGGCCGGTGAGCTCGAGATGGCGGGCGACGTCGCCATGGGTGTGGGTGAGGCGCTCCGCGCCCGCCACGGGCCGCGGGACGTACCTGAGCAGCGCGACCGAGTCCGGTGCGGGCGGCTCGACCGGCGGCGCCCCGAGCGCGGCCGGGACGTCCGGGTCGGCGAGGTCGGTGGTGAGCAGGGACATGCGGGGCAGGCCGTCCTGTCCCATCCAGTCCGCCACCGCCATGAGGTCGCGGATGTCGGTCAGCACCACGCGCGGCTCGGCGTCCAGCGCCCTGCCGGTCGCGCTCGCCCGGTGCCACGGCGGACCGGGCACCGGCGCGGTCACCGCGGTCATCCCCGCGTACAGGCAGCCCAGCAGGCTCTTCAGCAGCTCGCTTCCGGCCGAGTAGACGAGCAGCACCCGGTCGCCGGGGGAGCAGTGGCCGCTCAGCCAGGCGGCTCTGGCCGTGGCGACGGCGTGGAGCTCCGCGTAGGTGAGCCCGCGGGCGCCGCCCGCCTCCAGGACCGCGACGCGCGACGGCGCCCGGGCCGCGTGTTCGCCGATCCGCTCCGCCAGTCCCCCGGGCGGCCGCGGCGGCGCCGGATGGTCCGCGTCGTGCTTCGTCCCGTCTTTCCCGTCCTCGGTCCCCGTTCCAGACACGCGTCAGCTCACCCCGTGGTTCGACCTGCGCGGCAAAGGCCCCCATTGCCGCAGTCCAGTGAATTATCGCAATTGTCCGTTAAATCCCGGTCCAATCGGAGCCCGTCCCCGGTGCATGACCCTGCGGCGGCAACATGCTGCCACCGCCGCCGGACCCGCGGGCCGTGCGGGCCACCGGCACGTCCCGGTCGCCCCGGGCCTGCTCACAGCGCCTTCAGCCAACCCCGCTCGACAGCCTTGACACCGGCCTCGAACCGGCTGCGCGCCTCGAGCCGGCGCATCACGCCGGCCGTGATGCGGCGGCCGGTCCGCACCGACACGCCGAGCCTGCGCGCGACCGCCTCGTCGGTGTAGCCCCGCGCCAGGAGCCGCAGCACCGCGCGCTCCTGCGCCAGCAGCCCGTCGTCGTCGCGGTTGCGCTCCTCGCCGAGCGGGGAAGCGCTCTCCCATACGCGGTCGAACAGCGCACACAGCGCGGTCAGCACCCCGGCGCCGCGCAGCAGAACCGCCCCGGCACCGCTGTCGTCGGGGTCGATCGGGACCAGGGCGGTGTGCCGGTCGTACAGGGCCAGGCGCAGCGGCAGGGCCGCCACGGTCCGCACCTCGGCCCCCGCGCTCACGAGCCGGTGCGCGTAGGCCATGCTCGGCGGATCGGCGGCGATGCTGTCCAGGTACACCGTGCGCATCCGCACCCGCCGGTCCAGGACCGCCCGGTCCAGCGGCCAGCTCGCCATCCTGTTGTCGCTCGTCTGCGGCCCGCCGGCCGCGAACCCCAGGACCTCCGACTCGCAGCGGTGGGCCAGTTCCTCGATGCGCGACCGGACGGCGTCGAGCCCGACCAGCCGCTCGGCCTCCAGCCCCTCACCGCGCCCGCGCAGCTCACCGTACTCGTCCAGCAGGCTCGCCACCGCGGCGCGGCTGTCGGCGATGCGCCGCTGGTACTCGCGCACCTCGGCCTCCTGGCGGGTGAGCAGCGCCTCGAGGCCCAGCTCGGGACTGACGACGCGGTACTCCCCCGGCTCCTCCCAGGAGTGGCGCACCAGCGCGAGTGCGACGAGCTGGCCGCGCGCCTCGCTCACCCGCGGCTCCGGCCACGCCAGCCGCCGCGCCAGTTCCCCGGTCGGAGCCCGCGGATACCTGATCATCATTCGGTACAGCGCCTCGGCGTCGGAGCCAAGCCCGAGCCCATGGAGCATCCAGACTCCCCCAGTCTTGATCAAGTCTCCGTTTCGGATTATGCATCGGAGTTCGACGGCCGCGAAGCGGCGCGGGGTCCGTGACCGCAGTAGGACAGACCCTGCCACTGCATGAAGCTGCCAGTAGCGCACAGTGACGGCACGGGGGAGCTTCCCGCACGCTTTTATCCGAGCGGTCCGACCCCCGTCCCGCAGCCGACCGCGAGCACGCTCGCTTTCACGCTCCGTAATCAACGACGATGCTGAGGGAGGGGTTCATGCGGGTGCGGATTCTCGGCCCTGTCGAACTCTGGGACAATGCCGACCGGGTCGAGCTGCGCGGATCGAAGCTGCGCACCTTCCTCACCGCGCTGGTCCTCGCGCGCGGCCGGGTGGTCTCCGACCAGACGCTCGTCGAGCTGTTGTGGGAGGACGCGCCGCCGGCCACCGCCCAGGCCCAGATCCAGACCTACGCCTCCCGGCTTCGCGGCCTGCTCGGCGACGGCGCGGTCGTGGACCGGCACCGGCCCGGGTACCGGCTGCACATCGAGCACGCCGACGTGGACCTGGCCAGGTTCGAGGGGCTCGCGGCCGAGGGCCGCGCGGCCCTCGCCGAGCGGCGCGTCGAGGCGGCCGCCCGGTCGCTGTCGGGCGCGCTGGCGCTGTGGCGGGGCGAGGCCCTGACCGGCGTCACCGACGTTCTCGCCGACCTGGAGCGCCCCAGGCTCGAGGAGGCGCGGCTGGCCGTCCTGGAGGACCGGGTCGAGGCCGACCTCGCCCTCGGCCGGCACGCGGGCCTCGTACCGGAGCTGACCGCGGCGGTGACCGCCCACCCCCTGCGGGAGCGGCCCCGCGCCCAGCTGATGCTCGCCCTCTACCGGTGCGGCCGCAACGCCGACGCCCTCGGCTCCTTCCAGGACTACCGGCGGTTCCTCGCCGAGGAGCTGGGCATCGACCCCTCTGCCGAGCTCCAGGACCTGCATCAGGCGATCCTGTCCGACCGGCACACCCTGCTGGCGCCGAGCGCGAGTACGTCGCGGCCGGCTCCGGCGCCCCAGGTCGCCCGGCTGCCGGCACCGCCCGCGGACTTCACCGGGCGGGACGCGGCGGTCGACCGCGCCCGGGCCCTGCTCGGCGACGCGGGCGAGCCCCGGGTGTGCGCGATCACCGGGATGGGAGGCGTCGGGAAGACCGCGCTCGCACTGCGCGTCGCGCACCGGGTCGCCGACGCCTATCCGGACGGGCAGATCCACGTCGACCTCCAGGGCAGCTCGCGGCCCCTCGAGGCCGCGGAGGCGCTGACCCGGCTGCTGCGCACGCTCGGCGCGCCCGCCGCGGACCTCCCGCGCGGCGCCGAGGAGCTGACCCGGTGCTACCGCGACCGGCTCACCGGCCGCCGGGTCCTCATCGTGCTGGACGACGCGGCCGGCGAGCGGCAGATCAGGCCGCTGCTGCCCGGCGTCCCCGGCTGCGGCGTGCTGCTGACCGGCCGCACCCGGCTGGCGGCGCTGGAGGGCGCCGACCGCATCTCGCTGCAGCCGTTCGATCCCGCCGAGGGGGTCGAGCTGCTCACCCGACACACCTCCCCGGAGCGCGCGGCGGCCGAACCGCGGGCACTGGCCCAGATCGCCGAGCGCTGCGGGTACCTGCCGCTGGCGGTCCGCGCGTGCGGCGCGCGCCTCGTCGGGCACCCGCACTGGCCCCTGTCGCGGCTGGCCGACCGGCTCGCCGACCCGCACCGGCTGCTCGACGAGCTGCGGGTCGCCGACCTCGACGTCCAGGCCACGCTGACGCTCGGCTACCGGCGGCTGCCCGCCGACCTGCGGCGGGCGCTGCGGCTGCTGTCGCTGCTGAGCGCGCCGGAGTTCTCCTTCTGGATCGCGGCGGTGCTGCTGGACCGCCCCCTCACCGAGACACGGGCGCAGGTCGAGGAACTGGTCGGCGCCTACCTGCTGGAGGTGCCCGCCGAGCGGCCCGACACCTACCGCTTCCATCCGCTGGTGCGCGCCGTCGCCAGGGAGCGGGCCCTCACCGAGGAGACACCGCGCCTGCGGGCCGCGGCGATCCGGCGCGTCGACCTCGCCCTCACGGCCTGACGCGACGGCGGGAGCCACGGCGCCAGCATGGCGGCCGTTGAAGGAAAAATATAGCCGCGCCCATCATTCTGGGCTCCTGTGAGACTCCCCTCGCCAAGACCCGCCTCCGCGCGCCCGGTCGTCCTGGTCGCCGAGGAGATCTCCCCCGCCGCCATCGAGGTGCTCTCCGCAGGCCTCGACGTCAGGCGCTGCGACGGCACCGACCGCGGCGCGCTGGTGGCCGCCGTCGCCGAGGCCAGCGCGCTGGTCGTGCACCGCGAGACCCGGGTGGACGCCGGCGTCGTCGCGGCCGGCGGGCGGCTGAAGGTCGTCGCCAACGTCGGGCCGGGCCTCGGCGGCGTGGACGTGACGGCGACCGCCCGCGCCGGCGTCATGGTCGTCAGCACCCGCACCGCGCGCACCGTCAGCCTCACCGAGCTCACCGTGGACCTGCTGGTGTCGGCGGCCCGGCACGCCCCGCCGGACGTGCGGCTGGAGGGCGGGGTGCTCGGGGTCGTCGGCCTCGGCGCCTGCGGGGCGATGGTCGCCGAGCGCATGCGCGCGTTCGGGATGCGGATCCTCGGCTGGGACCCCGATCCGGAGCACCATCGCACCGCCCGGCCGCACATCACGCTGCTGCCGCTGGAGGACCTGCTGGAATCCGCGGACTTCATCAGCGTCCACTCCCGGGCTCCCGGCCTCATCGGCCGCGTGGCGCTGAACCGGGTCCGCCCCACGGCTCGGATGGTCTATCCGGCCGCCGGCGGCGTCGTGGACGCGGAGGCCCTCCGCGCCGCCGTCGAGGACGGCCGGGTGGCCATCGGTGTCGGCGTGCACACCGGCGAGCCCCGCGGCGAGGAGGTCGCGGTCGCCGAGTCCGTCCGGCACCTGCTCGCCGACGAGATCACTCCCTGCGACCGGTGGGATTGACCACCGTGCCCCGAACCCTCCCCCGCGTCCCGCCATCCGAGAGAACGAGGAGGAAAAATGATCGACTGCCCCCCGCCATGCGGCCGGAACACAGGCTGGCAGTGAATTCCGCTCGATCCGCGCCCCAGGATCACTGATCACGACACCGGAGGGCGTCTGGTGAGCAAGGAAGACCTCCGCTGTGGTGGAGGTGTCGAGGCTCCACACCACAGCGGAGGTCTTCGCGCCCCCGGCGATGACAATACGATCACCAGTTACGCTCTTGCGTTCGGTATGGCCTGGTGGAGGAAGTATGTCTGTCGTCGGTTCCGCCGTGCTGCGCGGTGGCCTGGTGCTCGGCGTGGCCGCGTTCGGGTTCGTGTGCGCCGTGGCCGGCTACCTGTGGTGGAACGCGACGGCCGGGGCTCTGATCGCCGTCATCGGGATGATCTCGACGGTGGTCGCGCTGGGATGGCTGTACCAGACGCGGCGGCCACTCCGGTTCAGCGGTGTGCCGCTGACCTTCGGCGTCCTGTCGTTGCTCGCTCTCTACATCGTCGGCGTCGTGGCTGCGCGAGACATCGCGATGACCCTTGTCGGCGTCGATGCCGAAGCGGTGGTGGAACGGACCTGGACGACGGAGAGCCGCGGCTCCGAAAGCCACCACTGCACGCTGCGCCGTACCGACGGCGCCCCGATCCCGGGTGAGCTCGCCACCAGCTGCGAGGGCTACGGGCGCGGCGACACCATGCCGGTCGTCCTCGATCCGCGAGACCGCTTCGCGCCGGTCGGCGGCCCCAAGTCGGACCTGCCCGCGGTGGGAGAAAGCCAGGTGGTGGGAGCCGCCGCGCTCGTGCTGCTGGTCTCCATCGCGATCGGCAGCGTGCCCGAACATCCCAGGCGCGCCGGATCCTCCGCGCGCTCTCGCGCGTAGGACACCGGAACGCCCGCCTCGATGACGCGCCTCAGGCGCGTCCACTGTTCACGCTGGACCCGCGAGCTGCGCGATGTCCTCGCTGGCCACACCGTGCAGCCGGTCGGCCAGATCCGCCAGTGCGGGCGACGGCCAGTTCCTCGCCGATCTCGGGGACCTCGCGCCGCTGAGATCGACGCCAACTACCTCGCCACCGAGCACGACCGCACCGTGACGGTCGACGTCTTCCGCGCCATCCGCCGCCTGTTCGCCACCGAGCCCCTCGCAAGCCGCATCGAACACGAGACGGTGCCCGGGCCGAGCGTCCAGGGCGATGACGAGATCATCGCCGCCGGCCTGGAGCAGGGCACCTGCGGTTACCACGCCATCGGAACCTGCGCGATGGGCCCGAACGACGACGGCGTCGTCGACCCCCAACTGCGGGTCCGCGGCGTGACCGGCCTGCGCGTCGTGGACGCCTCGGTGCTGCCCACGATGGTCGGCGGCAACCTCAACGGCCCCGTCTCCACTCTGGCCTGGCGAGCAGCCGACCTCATCAACCGCAGCCGTCCCGGAGCGAAATGACGTACTCCTCGGCCACACTGAGGCGCCATGAAGATCGAAGAGTTCTGGAACCTGATCGAGCAGTCCGGACGAGACACCCCCGATCAAAGGTCGCGAACAGCCTGGCTGGAAGCTCGCCTGACGGAGAGACGGCCAGCAGAGATCGCCGACTTCCAGGTCTTCCTGGACAGGGCTCGCGAGCGGATCGACACCCACGACATGTGGGTCGCCGCCGACCAGATCTTCGGCGGAGCATGCTCCAGTGACAGCTTCTGGTACTTCCAGGTGTGGCTGATCGGCCTGGGACGGCAGGCCTTCGAGCACGCGGCCGCCGATCCCGACAACCTCGCCGACCTTCCGCAGGTGACACGCCTGGCCGGACGACCGATGCGGGACTGGTCAGAGGAGGACGAGTGGCCCTGGTGGGAGGAGCTCGGCTACGTCGCCAGACACGCCTTCGATCAGGTCACCGGGAAAGACGAAGGCATCTACGACACCTTGCGGTTCCGCGGCCACCACAGCCGATCCGCCCCCGAGCCCACCGGCAAGAGGTGGGATTCCACAGACCCCGCTGAACTCAGCAAGCGGCTACCTCGTCTCAGCAGGCTGCTCTCGTAGACCAAGGCGACATAGTCACACTGACCGGCCGCGGACTTGGCGACAGCGTTCGCGCGCCGGTCCTTCCCAGTGGTTCAGGATCCAGCAGGTCGTCCAGGAACCGTTCGCCCTCGGGCCAGGGGCCGTACCCGCCTCTGACGGTCATGTGCCCGACCTCGCCCGCGTCGACGACACGCGCACCCCATGACGTCGCGAACGACAGCGCCCGCTCAGGCGACATCCAGCGGTCGTTCTGACTGGCGACGACGATCGTCTTGAAGGGGAACGCCCTCCTGGGGATCGGATCGAATCCCACGATCTCCGCGGTGGGGTTGCGCTCCACGTCCGCGGGAGTGACCATGAGCGCGGCACGCACCGGCCGCTCGGGACCTTTGGCGGCCCAATGGGCCACAGCGAGGCAGCCGAGGCTGTGCGCCACCAGCACGGGCGGTTCCGCGCAGCTCGCGATCGCTTCGTCGAGGCGAGCGATCCACGGGTCACGCTCGGCGAACCGCCAGTCGTCCTGTTCCACCCGGACCGATCCGGGCAGCTTGCGCGCCCACAGCTCCTGCCAGTCACCGGCTTCCGGGCCGAGCCACCCGTCGACGAACAAGATTGTCATGGCTGCCAGTCTCCTACTCGGCGGTACGGGCGGGCGGACGGCCGTTGACCGCCTGCTGGAGCAGTTGGTACAGGGTCTCGCGCTGGTCGCTGTCGAGGGCGCCCAGCACGTCTTCTTCGGCCGCCGTGAGCGCGAATTCGGCTTTCGCGAGCCGCTGGAGGCCTTCGTCGGTCATCTGCACGATGTGGCGGCGGCGGTCCTCGGGTGAGCGCCGCCGCTCGATGAGGTTCTCGGCTTCGAGGTCGTTGAGCAGGCCGACGACGTTCGTCCCGTCCATCTCCAACTTGGCGGTGAGGGTCTGCTGGGTGCAGCCGTCGCACTCGCGCAGGACCGTGAGGGCGACGAAGTGACGCGGACGCATGCCGAACCGTTCCAGCACCGACTCCGCGCGAAGCCGCATGCGCCGTGCCAGCTGGTCGAGCAGCGCGGCCGACCGATGGGGCGGCTGGTTGACGACGGGCAGCATGCTCACGCGTCCAAGTCTACTTGGACGGTCATGAATCCATGTGGTACCAATAGTTTGCGTAACACAAACTATCTACTTAAGGATCATCCATGTCGCACCTACTCCACGTGGACTCGAGCATCCGAAGCGACCAGTCCGTCAGTCGTCGGCTCAGCGCCCGGGCCGCGGACGCCTGGCGTGCCGCGCACCCGGACGGCACCGTCACCTACCGCGACCTCGGCGGCGACCCTCTGCCGCACATCGACACGGCGGGCGGCCTTGCCCGCACGACGCCGGTCGACGAGCACACCCCGGCCCAGGCGGAGTCGTGGGAACTGAGCAGGCGCCTTATCGAGGAGGTGCGGCGTGCCGACACGATCGTGCTGGGCCTGCCGCTCTACAACTTCGGCGTGCCCAGCAGCGTCAAGGCTTGGGTCGACCACCTGATCGCGCCCGGGCTCTCCTACGACCCCGAGACGTTCACCGGGCTCCTCGGCGGCCGGATGTTCATCGCGGTCGCCAGCCGCGGCGGCGGATACGGCGCGGGCACGCCGCGCGAAGGGTGGGACCACGCGGAGGCGTGGCTGCCGCACGGCCTGGCGATGACCGGCCTGGAGCCCCACTTCATTACCGCCGAACTCACCCTCGCCGACGAGGCACCAGCGATGCGCGACCTGAGGCCACTCGCCGCCGAAAGCCTCACATCAGCGGAGAACGCCATCGACCAGCTGTGGGCCCCGGTCTCTGCCTGACGCCGTCAGCGGATGCGCAGTCGGCCGGGGCAGGCGGTACCCCGCACACCCCTCGCCTACGAGAAGAGATGAAGACCGTGAAGCACGCACCACTCATCCTCGCCGCATCCTGCGCGGCGTTCCTGCTCATCGGCGGCTGCGGCGGCACCGGAGACGGCGGACAGCGGAAGAACGAGACCGGCGGCACGAGCGGGTCCTCCGATCCCGCCCCGCCGGCGGCGGGTCCGGAACCGGCGAGCTGCCCGGACGGCCGCAAGCTGATCAAGGCCGTCGATGTGCCGGCCGTCCACGCCGATCCGGTGCATGTCCCGGAGGCGACGATCAGCGGCGAGAAGGTCCCTGCGGTGACCATCCCGGGGGTGGACGTCCCGGCCCAGCACATCCCGGCGCAGTGCGTGCAGCACGAACCTGCCCCCGGCGGCTGTCTCGGCGCGGTCACCATCCCGGGGGTCACGATCCCCGGGGTGAGGCTTCCGGAGGTCACGATCCCGGGTGCCGCGGCTCCGGGAATCGACGTCGAGCCCGTGACGCAATCGGCGGTCTCCAGCGCACCCGCCACCCGCCTGCCCGTCACGGGTGAAGAGGTGTGCCAGAGCGAGCCGGCCACTGGGGGAGAGGTCGTCGGTGCGGTCGTGCGCCCGACCCTGCTCCGGGCGACGCTCGTCAGGCCGGCGCTGAACCGCCCGGCCGTGACCCGCGACGCCGCCTGCAACGACGACGGCGAATGCCTCCCCGCAGTCAGTGTCCCCGCCGTGAGCGTGCCGGCGGTCGAGATCCCGCCCGTGGAGGTTCCCGCGGCCGAGCTCAAGCCCTACGCCGCCGGCCCCGGCGAGGCCCTCAAGGGCGACGGCAAGATCGCCTACAGCCTCGGGGCGGACGTCCTCTTCGACTTCGGCGAGGCCCGCATCAAGGCCGCCGCCGCCAAAGAACTGGCCGAGCTCGTCAAGTCGATCCGGCGGGAGATCCCGTCCGGCGCTCCGATCCAGGTGGACGGCCATACCGACTCCAAGGGCGACCCGGCGTCCAACCAGACCCTCTCCGAGCGCCGGGCGCAGACGATCGTCGACTGGCTGGCGACCGAAGGCGGCATCGAGCGCTCCCGGCTCAAGGCCATGGGCTACGGCGAGACCAAGCCTGCGGCGTCCAATACCAAGAAGGACGGTTCCGATGACCCCAGAGGCCGCACGCGAAACCGCCGCGTGGTCATCTCGGCTGCCCGGTCCTGACCACGTCACACCCCTCGCTGGTGATCACGTGGTCACCGGCGAGGGGTGTGCGGGATACCGCCCGCCGTCGAGCGTGACGACGACCTTTCCTCTCCCGTGGCCGGTCTCGACCTCGCGATGCGCGTCGGCGACCGCTTCGAGCGGGTACGTCGCGCGGATGTGGACGCGCAGCATACCCCTGTCATAGAGCGTGACGAGCTGCTGCAGTTGTTCGGCGGCACGCCGCGCCCGGATGCCGCGGACGCCCAGCTCCACGGCCAGGTCATGATCGACCAGCGTGCCGATGCGGCTCCTGTCCCGGACGAGGGCGAGCGAGTCCCGCAGGGCCTGCCCGCCGACCGCGTCCAGGACCGCGTCCACACCGTTCGGCGCAGCGGCGCGCACCCTGTCGACGAGCCCGTCGCCGTAGGTGATCGGTGTGGCGCCCAACTCGATCAGGTACTCGTGATTGGCCTCGCCGGCAGTGCCGATGACCTCGGCACCGTAGGCCCGAGCGATCTGCACCGCCATCGTTCCCGCTCCCCCCGCGGCGGCGTGGACCAGCACAGTGTCCCCAGAGCCCACGCCGAGCTCCCGCAGCGCGGTCAGCGCCGTCTGGCCTGAGGCCGACAGGCAGCCCGCCACCTCCCAGGGCATGCCCGCGGGCTTGCCCACGATCGCGTCCACCCCCGCGACGGCGTACTCCGCCAGCGATGACATGTGCGACCAGCCGAACACCTCATCGCCCTCAGACCAGGCGTCCACCCCCGCACCGACCTGGTCCACGACCCCGGCGAACTCGTTGCCGATCTGCTGCGGGAAGCTGACGGGCACCCCCATCACCCCCCGCCGCACAGCGGTATCGAAAGGCTGCACACCACCGGCCAGCACCCGGACCCGCACCTGTCCGGGCCCTGGATCGGGCACCGCAAGTTCGACGATGTCCAGAACCTCAGGCGGCCCGAACCCGCCGAAGACCACCGCCCTCACCGGGCACCGTCGATCCCGGCGGCGCCCGGTGCGCGAAGGCCCCGCAGCCCCGCGGTCAGTGGAGCGCCGGCGATGATGACGCTGAGCACGCGCATCGGTTGCCTCCCATGAGTTGACGTTTCATCTGCGGCTTCATCGGCTTGGTGACTCACCGATGTCACATCTCGTACACCTGGCCGGTCTGGCGGCCTTCGATGGAGCGGATGTAGGCGTTGGCCGCCATGGCGACCGGGACGGGTTCGAAGCCGGCGAACAGGTCGCCGTAGCGATCCATCGACTCGGTGAAGACGGTGGGGCTGACGGCGTTGATCCGCTGGCGGTGCGGCAGTTCGATCGCGGCGGCCCGGACGAACGCCTCGACGGCGCCGTTGGCCACCGACGCCATCGAGCCGCGGACGAGCGGATCGCGGACGAGGACACCGCTGATGAGGGTGAAGGACCCGTCCTCGGCCACCCGCGCGGTGCCCTGCCGGACGAGTTCGATCTGGCTGAAGGCCTTGCCGGTGAGGCCGTCCCGCACGTCCTGGGCGCTCAGCTCGGTGAAGGGCTTCCACGGGACGCCGCCGGCGGCGCCGGCCACGGCGTCGAGCCGCCCCGCCCGCTCGTACATCGCCCTGATGGAGTCGGGGTCGGTGATGTCCACGGAGATCTCGGATCCGGTGCGCGACGCGGTGACGATCTCATGGCCGCGCTCGCGCAGCGCCGCGTGGACGGCACGGCCGAGAGTTCCGGTGGCTCCGATCAGCAGAATCTTCATGGATGGATGGTCGTCCAGATAGGTCATTGAAGTCCAGCTACATATACTGCATATCCTTTTAAGATGAGCTCATGCTCGACGTGAAACGCCTCATCCTGCTGCGCGACCTGGCGGAGTACGGCACCGTCACCGCGGTCGCCGACGTGCACCAGGTCACCCCGTCCGCCGTCTCGCAGCAGCTGCGCGCGCTGGAGACCGAAACCGACGCCGTCCTGCTCCACCGTGAGGGACGCACCGTGAGCCTGACCGCGGCCGGTGCCGCGCTGGTCAGGCAGAGCGAGCGGGTGCTCGCCGAACTGGAACGGGCGCACGGCATCGTGCGGGCCACGGACGGGGAGGTCGCGGGAGAGCTCGTCATCGGCTGCTTCACCAGTGCCCTCGCCCCGGTGGCCGCCCCTCTCGCGAGCGCCCTGGTCGAGCGCCACCCGAGGCTCCGCCCGAGGATCATCCAGGCGGAGCCCGAGGAGGCCCTGCCCATGCTGAGGCGGCGCGACCTCGATCTGGTGCTCCACTACCGCTACCCGCACCTCGGGGCAGGCCTTCCCGGCGGGCTCGCCGCACGTACGCTCTTCGAGGACCCGCTGGCGCTCGCCGTCCCCGAGGGGCTGCGGGCGGCCGCCGGTGAGCAGGGCGTCGCGGCACTCCGGCGCGAGCGCTGGGTCACCACGCCCCCGCCCAGCGCCTGCCGCGACGTCATGCTCCACGCCTGCCACAGCGCCGGCTTCGCGCCCCGACTGGAGCACGACTACACCGATCTGCGGGCGGCCCTGGCCCTGGTGGCGGCGGGGCTGGCCGTGACGATCCTCCCCGGGCTGCTGTGCGACGACCCGCCTGACGGCGTGGCGATCCTGCCGATACCGGAGAAGGGCCGCACGGTCGAGGCCGTGACCAGGTCAGGCACGGAGAAACATCCGGCGATCGTCGCCGCCCTCGACGTGTTGACGAGCATCAGCGTCCGTTCTCCCGACGGAACACGGCCGTCCCACTGACCACCACGGCACCGGCCTGACCGGTGCAGAGGAGGTCGACGGTGACGGTGCCGGCGTCGACCTCGGTGACGGTTCCCGAGCAGGTCAGCACGTCCCCGGGCCATACCTGCTCGCGGAACCGGACGGAGTGGCGGACGACGTTGTCGGTCCCCAGCCAGTCCGTCGCGTAGGTCGCGAGGAGCGCGGCGTGGAGCATGCCGATGGAGAACACCGTGGGGAACCCCGCCGACCTGGCGAACTCCTCGTCGTGGTGGATCGGATTGAAGTCGCCGGATGCACCCGCGTACCGGACGATGTCGGTGCGGTCGATCGGGCCGAACACGCGCGGCTCGGCGACATCGCCGACCTTGACGTCTCTCACTTCTCCTCCGGTGCGCGGCTGGTCTCCACGAGCGTCGTGCGCTGTTCCACGACCAGCGAGCCGGACGTGTCGTAGAACTCGTGGATGAGGGTGAACAGGGTCAGGCCGCCGCCGCGCCTGCCGGTCTTGCGGACGATGTCGCCGAGGCGGCTGCGCACGGACAGGGTCTGCCCCGCCCGCGGCATCGGGCCGTGGAAGACGAACTCCTCCTCGCCGTGCAGGACGCGGCGCATGTCGAACGGGACCTCGCTCAGGTCGAGTTCGTCCGGGGGCTCCCAGAGCAGCATCGCCGTGGTCAGGAAGGTGGGCGGCACGACGGCGTCGGGCGCGTCGTAGGCCGGGTTCGAGGATCGCGCGGCGCGGGCGAACTCGCGGATCTTCCCGCGCTCGATCGGAACGTCGTACATGTCAGCCGAGCCTCTCCACGATGGTCGCGTTGGCCATGCCGCCGCCCTCGCACATCGTCTGGAGCCCGTACCGGCCGCCGGTGCGCTCCAGTTCGCCGATCAGGGTGGCCATGAGCTTGACCCCGGTCGCGCCGAGCGGATGCCCGAGGGCGATGGCGCCGCCGTTGGGGTTGACGCGCCGCGGGTCCGGGTGCAGTTCGCGGGCCCAGGCGAGGACCACGGGGGCGAACGCCTCGTTCACCTCGAACACGTCGATGTCGTCGATGCCGAGACCGCTGCGGGCGAGCGCCCTCTCCGTCGCCGGGATCGGGCCGGTCAGCATGAGCACGGGATCGGACCCGGTCACGGTGAGCGTGTGGAAGCGGGCCCGCGGGGTCAGCCCGAGGGCGTCCGCCCGGTCCTCGCTCATGACGAGCATGGCGGACGCGCCGTCGGTGATCTGGCTGGAGTTGCCTGCCGTGATCAAGCCGTCCGCGGTGAACGCGGGGCGCAGCTTGGCGAGGATCTCCGGCGTCGTTCCCGGCCGGATCCCCTCGTCGGCCTGGACGAGGTCGCCGGTCTCCGCCGTATCCCCGAGACGCCTGGACGCCACCGGGACGATCTCGTTCGCGAAACGCCCCTCGTCGCGCGCACGCGCCGCGCGGCGGTGGCTCTCGGCGCTGTACTCGTCGATCTCGTACCTGGTCAGCCCCCACTCGGCGCAGATGAGCTCCGCCGAGATCCCCTGCGCGGGCAGGCCGTGCTCGGTCCCGGCGTAGCGCTCCTCGACACGGCGCCCGAACGGCAGCTTCCCGTCGCCGATCGCCCCGCCCATCGGGGTGCTGGACATGACCTCCACACCGGCGGCGATCACGATGTCGGACGTCCCCGACAGCACCGCCTGCGCCGCGAAGTGGGCGGCCTGCTGGGACGAGCCGCACTGCCGGTCGATCGTCGTCGCCGGGACGGATTCGGGGAACCCCGCGGACAGGGCGGCCCACCGCCCGATGTTCCCGCCCTGGTAGCCGATCTGCGTGACGCAGCCCATGATCACGTCGTCGACCAGGGCGGGGTCCAGGCCGGTGCGCCGGACGAGCGCGGCCAGCACCTCGGCCGCCAGGTCCGCCGGATGCCAGCCGGACAGGGCACCGTTGCGCTTGCCGCCCGCGGTACGGACGGCGTCGACGATGACGGCGGAACGCATAGGTCTTTTCTCCTTCACAGGCCGAGGTGTCCGGCGAGCGCGCGGTGATGGTCGCGCGGACCGCCGAGGAACACCGCCATGGATTTGGCGCGCTTGAGGTAGAGGTGTGCGGAGTGCTCCCAGGTGAAGCCCAGCCCGCCATGGATCTGGAGGTTCTCGGACGCCGCCAGGAGGAACGACCGGGACGCCTCCGCCTGGGCCATGGCGGCGGCGGCCGGGAGGAGTCCGGGGGCGTTGTCGGCCGCCCACGCCGCGTAGCGGACGGCCGTCCGGGTCGTCTCGACCGCGACCAGCATGTCGGCGCACTTGTGCTTGACGGCCTGGAACGACCCGATCGCCCGGCCGAACTGGACGCGCGTCCTCGCGTATGCGACGGCCGACTCCAGGCAGGCGGCCGCGCCGCCCAGCTGCTCGGCGGCGAGGTGCACGCGGGCGCGGTCCAGCGTCCCGGCGAGCACCTGGTCCGCGTCGTCCGCCCGTCCCACGAGGGTCCCCGTCGCGGCGCGGAAGGTGACCGCGGCGAAGGGGCGGGTGAGGTCGAACGTGGGCAGCGGTTCGCGGACGACACCGCTCTGGCCCCCGGGATCGACGGCGAGCAGCACGGTCCCGGATGCGCCCGCGCGGGCCGCGACGATGAGCAGGTCGGCCGTGGAGCCGTCCAGGACGAACGCGGCGGTGCCGTCGATGCGGTGGCGGTCACCGCCGAGCGGTTCCGCGACCAGCCGGTCCGTCCCGTCCGGCCACACGACCGTCGCCGTGAGGTGTCCCTCGGCGATGGGCGGCAGCCACCGCTCCATCGCCTCGCCGTCGCCGGACAGGGTCAGCGCGGAGGCCGCCAGACCGACCGTGGACAGGGCGGGCACCGTGGCGAGCGCCCGGCCGAGTTCCTCGAACGCCACCGCGAGGTCCCGCGTCCCGCCGCCACCGCCCCCGTACGCGGGGTCGATCGCCGCACCGGCGAGGCCCGTCTCGGCGCACAGCCGGTGCCACGACTCCGCGTCCGGCGGGCCGGCCGCCGCGGTCCCAGGCGAGGCGGGAGAGAGGAGATCGCGCAGGACGTCCCGGTACTCCGCCTGTTCAGCGGTCAGGCCGAGGTCCACCCGCGCCAGGTCGGGCAGCTCATCCATGGCGGCCCTCGTTCCACGGCAGGCCCCGACCGGGGTCCGGCTCGCGAGGCAGACCGAGGACGCGCTCGGCGAGGATGCCGCGCATGATCTCGGAGGTGCCGCCCTCGATCGACGCCGCCCGGCTGCGCAGGTAGTCGTACCGGACATCGCCGCCGGGGCCCGGCCGCCCGGTTCGCCGCAGCCGGTATCCGGGCGGGTAGGCGATCGCGTCGCGCCCGAGCAGGTCGACCTGGAGCTCGGTGGCGTCCTTCATGTACTCGGCCCACAGCAGCTTGCCGATCGACCCCTCCGGCCCCGGCCCGCCGTCCGAGTCGGCACCGAACCGGTGCAGCGTCAGCTTGATGAGCCGCCCGCGGACCCTGAGCGCGACGAGCCGGTCCAGGAGGACGGGATCGGTGACGTGCCGTGCCGCGCCCTCCCGCAGGACCGCGTCGAGCGGGTCCTCCAGGCCGGCGGCGTTGCCGGGCAGGGCCGTGCGCTCGTTCATGAGCGTCGTCATCGCGACGGTCCACCCGGCTCCCCGCTCTCCGAGCCGGTGGGTGTCCGGGACGAAGACGTCGGTCAGGAACACCTCGTTGAACTCCGCGTCGCCGGTGATCTGGCGCAGCGGGCGGACTTCGACCCCTCGCGTCCGCATGTCGAGCGCGAAGTACGTCAGGCCGCGGTGCTTGGGCAGTTCGGGATCGGTGCGTGCGAGCAGCAGGCCCCAGTCGGCGACGTGCGCGTACGACGTCCAGACCTTCTGGCCGTTGACGATCCAGCCGCCGTCCACCGGGACGGCGCGGGTCGCCAGACCCGCGAGATCCGAGCCCGCACCGGGCTCGGAGAACAGCTGGCACCACGTCTCCTCGGTCGTGAAGATCGCCCGCAGGCGGCGCCGCAGCTCCGGCGACCCGTGGGCCGCGATGGTCGGCGCGGCCATGCCGAGGCCGATGACCGACCGCAGCGGATGGTCGGGAGCCCCCGCCGCGGCGAGCCTCGCCCGGACCCGGCCCTGCTCCCCGGCGGGTGCGCCGTGGCCGCCCTCGCCCTCGCCGAACCCGACCCAGGCCAGGCCGAGATCGAACTGCGCGCCGAAGAACTCGGCCGCCGTGGCCGCCCGGGGGTCGCACCGGTCGAGGAGTTCGTCGACGCGGTCGTCCAGTGACCTCGCCGCCGCCCTCACGACCACGGCCGATCCGCGACCGGCGGCGGCGCGTACTCGGGGCTGCGGTGTTCCCGGAAGGCCCGCAGCGCCTCCTTGGCGTCGGGGTGGCCGGACATCCGGCCGGTCAGCCCCTGCTCGAACTCGTACCCCCGCTTGAGGTCCAGGGACTCGATGGCGTTCAGACCCGACTTGGCGATGCGCAGTGCCGTGGGGCTGTGCCGGGCGATCCGCTCGGCGACGGCCCTGGCCCGTCCGGGAAGCTCGTCCCGCGGGACGACGTCCACCACTCCCCCGAGCCTCAGGAACTCCGAGGCCGGCAGCGGATCCGCGGTGAAGAACATCAGCCGCGTCAGGGCCTGGGGCAGGAGCCTGCCGAGATGCCTGGCGCCTCCCATGACCCCGACGTTCAGCTCGGGGAGGCCGAACCGGGCGTCGTCGGAGGCGATGATCAGGTCGCAGGACGCGGCGAGCACGAGACCGGTTCCGAGGGCTGCCCCGTGGACGGCGGCGACCACCGGCACCGCCGCCTCGCGAACCGCCCAGAACGCCTCGCGGACGTGGAACATCCGCTCCCGGGTGTTCTCCGGCGACAGCGTCTCGAACTCCGCCAGGTCGTTCCCGGCGCAGAACTGGTCGCCGTCACCGGCGAGAACGATCGCGCGGATTCCCGCGCCCATCTGGTCGATGTCGGCGAAAAGCCCGTGGATCTCCCTGTACATGTCCTGGTGGACGGCGTTGACCGGCGGCCTGGACAGCCAGACCGTCGCGACGTCGCCCGTCACCTCGTAGCGCAGATGCTTCAGCGTGGTGCGCACGTTCACTCCTTCCCTCGCTCGGTCCTCGCGGCCCTACTCGTGCATGCGCAGGCCGGCGTCGATCCGGAAGCACTCCGCGTTCAGGTACTCGTTCTCGATCAGGTGCTGGACGAAGGCGGAGAACTCCGCGGGCCGTCCCGGCCGCTTCGGATGGACGAAGTCCCGCCGCCTCCGCTCGCGGACCTGGTCCGGCAGCGCGGCGTAGGAGGGCGTGTCGAACGGCCCCGGCGCGACCGCGACCACCCGGATCCCGAACACCGACAGGTCCCGGGCGGTCGAGTGGACCAGCGCCGCCAGCGCGCCCTTCGACGCCGCGTAGGCGCTGACGCCCTGGCTGCCGTCCAGGCCCGCGATCGAGGAGATGTGGACGATGACGCCCCGGCTCTCGTCCTCGGGCGGCGCGTCCGCCATCATCGCCGCCGCCTGCCGGGTCACGTCGTACGCCGCGACGAGGTTCAGTTCGATGACGTCGCGCCACGGCTCCAGGGGCTGGACCGAGCCGTCCCGCCGCACGGTCCGCGCCGGGGGCAGGCCGCCGCCCGCGCAGTTGACGACGACGCGCAGCGGCCCCGGCTCTCCGGCGGCCGCGACGAGTGCGCCGACGGAGGCGGGGTCGGTGACGTCCGCCTCGACGGCGCGGGCCCCCGGGGAGCCGGAGAGGACGCGTTTCGCGGCGGCCAGGTCCTTGTCGGCGCCGACGACCGTGGCGCCCATTCCGGCGAGATGGACGGCCACCGCCGCTCCCAGGCCGGAACCCGCGCCCGTCACCACGGCGACGGAACCCTTGATGCGCACAGGCGCCGCTCCTTTCATTGGCACTTTCCTTGGACGGTACGGATCGGCCGCCCCGATCTCCCAGTCCGGAAGACCCTTGGCTTAAGAACTATTGGAGAGCCGAATACGGCAATGGATCGAGCAGGTTGGCGCTTTCCTCGGTGACGACCTGTGCGAGCTCGTCGGCGATCCGTGGATCCGCCGTTTCGGCGAGTTCTTCGAAGGAGGCGCGGCCACCGGGCAAGATCCCGATCACGGTGAGCTCCCCGTACTCGCCGTGCAGGGTCCGGTAGGCGAGCGCCCGGCGGAAGACGCCCGCCGCCTCCCACGCGCCGAGCTGGCTCGTGATGAGCTCGTTGGCCTTCTCCTCGCATCCGAACAGCACGCGCTGCCGCAGCTCGACATACTGGCGTCGCAGGTCGGGCGGCTCCCGCAGTTCCGCAAGGTCGTCGAGGGGCGCGAACGGCAGCGGCGCGTGCATCGTCCTGCGGTACCGGAAGGACGACCCGCCGACCCAGTCGTAGGCCGTCGCCAGCTTCGTGTAGTCGGGATCGGCCTGCATCACCTTGCCGACCTCCTCCATCGCCGCGACGCCCTTGAACCCGTAGATGTTGACGAGTTGCTCGGCCGGCCCGCCGATCCGCCTCCACCCGCCGATGACGTCCACGCCGGAGCGGACGAGCAGGGGGAGCTCCAGAGCGGTGAAGTCGTCCACGAAACGCAGGAACGCATGGCCGGGGCGGACGGTGAGACGTCCCTCGATGAATATCGTCATGATCTCCTCCATTGCCGTTAAGCCGGGTCGGGGAAGCCGAGAACATCACAGAGAGCCGATATCATCGGGCGTTTTCGCGGATCGCCCGCCATTCCGTCGCCGGCGCCGATGTTGTTCGGCACATAGCCGAATCCGACCCGTGCGAGCGGATCGGCGAAACCGATGGAGCCGCCCATTCCGGGATGGCCGAACGAGGCTCCGGTCATGATCGGCTGCTGCGGGGTCGGCAGCCAGAAGCCCTGCCCGTAGCGGGTGTCCCAGGGCAGCACGGCGTCCGGGCCGGCGGGGGCGCCCTCGCA
Source organism: Actinomadura sp. B10D3 (assembly GCF_039871695.1). Classification (NCBI taxonomy): domain Bacteria; kingdom Bacillati; phylum Actinomycetota; class Actinomycetes; order Streptosporangiales; family Thermomonosporaceae; genus Actinomadura; species Actinomadura sp. B10D3. The sequence continues at coordinate 46,901 of NZ_JBDPLY010000022.1, read as the reverse complement.
GGCGGCCGCGATGGTGGAGTCGTCGAGCAACCGGAAACCGTCCACCGTGCTCACGCAGGCGGCATAGAGCCGCGCCAGGGAACGCGCGTCACCGATGCCGCCGGTGCCTGGTGATTCGGCCGCGTAGGCCCGCTTCTCGTCCGCGGGATCCTGCGACACCTTCGCGTCGAGGGGGAACGTGCCGTTCAAGGACAGGGCGCGCACCAGCAGTGATTCGGGCTCGGGCGACAGGGCGGGGGTCTCCGGCCGCGGTTCGGGAGCGGGAGGCCGGACCATCCGGGCGACCCGGTCGTAGAGCGCCTCGGGCAGCCCGATGTGGAGGTCCAGGCCGAGCGGGCCGGCGATCTCCTCTGCCAGGAAGCGCCCCAGGGAGCGTCCCGTCAGCCGGCGCACGACCTCTCCGACGAGCCAGCCATAGGTGAGGGCGTGGTAGCCGTGCCTGGACCCGGGCTCCCACAGCGGCATCTGGGCGGCGAGGGCCTCCATCACCGGCCGCTCGGCCAGCACCTCGTCCGGCGTGAGGCGGCGGTCCACGGTGGGCAGACCCGCGCTGTGGTCGAGAAGCATCCGGACCGGTATCGACGCCTTCCCGGCCGCCGCGAACTCCGGCCAGTAGAAGGAGACGGGACGGTGGAGGTCGAGTTCCCCGCGTTGCGCCAGCAGGTGGGCGCAGATCGCGGTGACGCCCTTCGTGGTGGAGTACACCGGTGCGATCGTCGACCGCTCCCAGGCTCGGCCCGACGCCGGGTCCGCCGGGCCGGCCCATATGTCGACCACCTCCCGCCCGTCGACGTACACGGCGCAGGCGGCGCCGGTCTCCCGTCCCAGTGCGAAGTTCGAGGCGAAGGCGTCGGCCACGGGTTCGAACCCCGCCGCCACGTTCCCTTCGACTCGCACGGTGCCGTTCATCAGCTCATCGCCTTCCTGCTCGCTCGTCCGCAGCCGCCACGGGCCCGGCGGTTCTGCGGCCCGCCCGGTGGGCGCGGCCGGTTCGGACGTCCCGGCCTTCGCTCAGATCGCACGGTCCAGACCGCTCCAGAAACCGGCCCGGATCTCGCGCTTGAGGATCTTTCCGGCGGCGCTGCGGGGCAGCTCGTCCCAGACCTCGACCCGCTTGGGCGCCTTGATCGAGCCGAGCGAGGCCTTGCACGCGGCGATCAGCTCGTCGGCGTCGAGCGAGGCCCCCGGCCGCAGCTCCACCACCGCCGTCACGGCCTCGCCCCATCTGGCGTGCGGGGTCCCGATCACCGCGCACTGCTGGACGGACGGGTGGGCGAGCACCGCGTGCTCGACCTCGGCGGAGTAGACGTTGAACCCGCCCGAGATGATCATGTCTTTCTTGCGGTCGACCAGGTGGGTGTAGCCGGACTCGTCCAGGTAGCCCACGTCACCGGTGCGCAGCCAGCCATCGGCGAAGGCGGCGGCGGTGGCCTCCGGCGCGTCGAGGTAGCCGTCCATGAGGAGCGAGCCGCGCACCACGATCTCGCCGGTGGCGCCCGGGCCGAGCAGCGTCCCGGCGTCGTCCATCACGGCCACGCGCGCGACGGCCGACGGCCGGCCGCACGATCCCAGGCGCCCCAGGTCGCCGGCGGCGAGGGCCGCCGCGTGCTCCGCCGCCGTGAGGACCGTGCAGATCATCGGCGCCTCCGTCTGCCCGTAGGTCTGGACGAGCACCGGCCCGAACACCTCCAGCGCCTCCCGCACCCGTTCCGGCGCCATGGGAGCGGCGGCGTACAGAAGGGTGCGCAGCGACGACCGGTCGCGTGACCCCACGGACGGGTCGGCGAGCAGCATGTAGACGGCGGTCGGCGGCAGGAACAGGAACGTGACCCGATGCCGCTCGATGGCCTCCAGGACGGCGCCCGCCTCGACTCCGCGCTGGACGACGACCGTGCCGCCGAGGGCGAGGGCCGGAAAGCACATCGCCCCCGCGGCATGGGTGAGCGGCGCCGCCGCGAGATAGACGGGCGGGTCACCGAGATCGGCGGCCGAGAGCAGCGCGGTGACCATCGACTCCATGGCGCGGTTCGACAGCACCACGCCCTTCGGCCGCCCGGTGGTGCCGCCGGTGAAGGCGACCATGGCCGTCTCGTCGGGCCGTTCCGGCGGGTCGGGTATCCCGTCCGGGTCGCCGGGCAGGGCGCCGCGCAGTTGCTCGTAGGAGACGGTCCACCGCAGGGAGGGGACCCGGTCGCGCAGGAGGGCGGCCGTGCCGGCCATCTCCGGGTCGTAGATCAGCGCGCGGCACGAACCGGCGGTCAGGACGTGAACGAGTTCGTCCACCGTCGCCCGGGCGTTCGCGGGGATCCAGGCGGCGCCGGAGCGGGCGATGGCCAGCACCCCGGTCAGCGCGTCCGCCGAGTTCGGGCCGAGCACCGACGCGGTGGTGCCGGGTCCGGCGCCGTGGTGGAGCAGGGCCGCGCCGATGCGGCGGGTCTCGCGCACCACCTCGCCGTAGCCGAGCCGCCGGGTCCCGTCGATGACGCAGGCGCGGTCCGCCCCGCCGAGCATGGCGCCGCGGTCGAGCCAGTCGATGAGCCGCACGAGCTCACACCCGCCCGGCGCGGTCGCGCCAGTAGGGTGCGCGCAGCGACCGTTTCGGGAGCTTGCCGCTCGGTGTGCGCGGCAGTTCGCGGACGAAGTCGAGCGACCTCGGCGCCTTGTACCCGGCGAGTTCCTCGCGGCAGTGGGCGATCAGCTCCGCGGCGAGGGCGTCGGTGGCCGCGACGCCGGGCACCGGCTGCACCAGCGCCTTGACCTCCTCGCCGTACTCGTCGTTCGGGATGCCGAAGACGGCGGCGTCGGCGACCGCCGCGTGGGCGAGGAGCACGCCCTCGATCTCGGCGGGATAGATGTTCACCCCACCGGAGATGATCATGTCGATGTCGCGGTCGGACAGGTAGAGGTAGCCGTCCTCGTCCAGGTGACCGACGTCCCCGAGCGTCATCAGGCCGTCCCGGTGGGCGGCGGCCGTCTTGCCGGGGTCGTTGTGGTAGCGGAAGTCGAGGCCGCGCCGGTCCCGGGTCCAGATCCTCCCCGGGCGGCCCGCCGGGACCGGCGCCCCGTCCTCGTCCAGGATGCGGACGTCGACGTGCTCGGCCGGGCGGCCGACGGACCCGGGCTTGGTCAGCCACTCCCGCGCCGTGATGCTGGAGACCAGGCCGCCTTCCGTCCCGCCGTAGAACTCGGTGAAGCGCGGCCCCCACCAGTCGAGCATGGCCTGCTTGATGTGGACGGGGCAGGGCGCGGCCCCGTGGACGGCGACCACGAGCGAGGATCCGTCGAACGCGGCCCGCTCCGCCTCCGGGAGCCGCAGCATCCGGACGAACTGGATGGGGACGAGGTTGACGTTCGTCACCCGGTGCGCGTCGATCAGGCGCAGTATCTCCCCGGTGTCGTAGGACGACCTCATGACGACCGTCGAGCCGAGCAGCAGGGGCAGGACCGAGAACGACCACTGCGCCTGGTGGTGGATCGGGCCGGCCAGGAGCGTCACCCCGCCGGCCGGGATGCCGAGGCGGCCGGTGACCTCCTCGGCCGCGCCGGCGAGCACCGCGGGCGGGGCGGGAGCGAGCGCCGGCCGGACGCCCTTCGGCACCCCGGTCGTCCCCGAGGTGTAGAACATCGGCAGCGCGAGGCTCTGGCCGGCGGGCTCCTCGGGCGATCCGGACGCCACGACGGACTCGTAGGGTTCGGCCGCCGGCGCCTCCGCCTTCCCGATCACGACGGCCGGGATCGTCCGCCCGGCGAGCGCCTGGGCGGCGACCCCGGCGAACTCGTCCTCGACGATGAGCAGGGCGGCCCCGCTGTCGTCGAGGACATGCCCGATCTCCTTGGCGCGCCAGTGCCAGTTGACCGGCACCAGCGTCACGCCCGCGTGCAGCGCCGCGAGCTGGATCTCGAACCATTCGCGGCGGTTGCGCGCCATGAGGGCGAGGGTGGACCCCTCGGCGACGCCCCGGGCCCGGAAGGCGTGGACGAGCCGGTTCACCCGCTCGTCGAGGGACCGCCGGCTCGTCTCGCCGGCTTCGTCGATCAGGGCGGCGCCGTCCGGTGCGTCAGCGGCCAGGACGCGGAGCAGCTCAGCCATGGGACGTCCCCGGAGCGGCCTCGGAGGAGGCCGCCATGGCGGCCGCGGCCTTGGACGGTGCCGCCTCGAAGAACGCAGGGTCGATGGGCAGGTCGTACAGGCCCTGGTTGTGGCTGTGGCAGAGCTGGTGCAGCGCGAACGAGGTCTGCATGGCGTTGGCGCGGCCCTGGCAGTCCTGGGCCGTGTTCACCGCCTCCTTGGCGAGCTTCAGCGCGAACAGCGGCTGTTCGGCGATCCCGGCGGCGAGTTCCATCGTGAACGCGGTCAGCCGGTCCCGCGGCACGACATGGTTGACCATCCCCAGCCGGTGCGCGTCGGCCGCGCTCACCGGCCGGCTCGTGAACAGCAGCTCCTTGGCCTTGCGGACGCCGAGTTCCCAGGGATGCTGGAAGAATTCGGCCCCGGCGACGCCCATCGCGACGGTGTTGTCGATGAACGACGCGTCCTCGGAGGCCACGATCAGGTCGCACGGCCACACGAGCATCAGCCCGCCGGCGATGACCTTGCCGTGCACCTCGGCGATCGTCGGCTTGGGCACGTTGCGCCACCGCTCGCACAGGCCGAGGTAGAGCTCCTTCTCCTTGGCCATCGTGCCCTCGGCGCCGGCGCAGCCGAACCCGCACCACGTGCCGACGGGACGGCGCTCGGCCAGCACGTCGTCGGCCTCGCCGTCGCGCAGGTCGTGGCCGGAGGAGAAGTGCGGGCCGTTGGCGGCGAGCACGATGACGTGCACGCCGTCGTCCTGCGCCGCGCGGTCGAAGGCCTCGTTCAGCTCGTACAGCATCCGGAAGTTCTGGGCGTTGCGGCTGTCCGGCCGGTTCAGGGTGATCCGGGCCACCCTCGACCCGCCGGTCTCGTACTGGATGGTGGTGAAGTCGCGCTGTCGCTGGTCGTCGTCGGCCATGGTCCGAGCCTCCTTTCCCGGGGTACCGCGGATAAGTGGGGACGCCCCTGCGGTTAAGGGCCGCCGAGGTAGCCGGCCTCCAGCAGTTCCCGCTGCTCCCGGACGTCCTCCGCACGGCCCGACAGCACGAGCTCGCCGTGGTTCAGGACGTAGGCCCGGTCGGCGATGGACAGGGCCATCCGGACGTGCTGCTCCACGATCAGCACCCCGATGCCGCGCTCGGTGGCGATCTCCCTGACCATCGGCAGCAGCCGTTCGACGACCACCGGGGCCAGGCCGAGGCTCATCTCGTCCAGCAAGATCGCCTTCGGCTCGGCGAGCAGCGCCTTGGCAAGGGCCAGCATCTGCTGCTCTCCTCCGGACAGGAGCCCGCACCGGCGGCGCATCAGCGGAGCGAGGGCGGGAAACGTCGCCAGGACCTCCCGGGTGTCCCCGCCGCGTCCGCGGCGTGCCAGGCGGAGGTTCTCCGCGACGGTGAGCTGCCGGAACAGCCCCCGTCCCTCCGGCACGAACGCGAGACCCCTGCGGGCCAGGACGTGGGGACGGGGCCGGCGCGGCAGGCCCTCCCCCAGGATCCGGACGTCGCCGGAGATCGGGGGGAGGATCCCGGCGAGCGTGAGCAGCGTCGTCGTCTTGCCCGCCCCGTTCGGCCCGAGGAGCGCCACCACCTCGCCCGCGTCGACGCTCAGCGTGAGGCCGCGGACCGCGGGCACCCCGCGGCGGCCCGCCACGAGATCCCGCGCCTCGATGATCGCGGTCATGCGGTCTCCCCCTCCCGGGCGCCCTGGCCCAGATAGGCCGTGAGGACGGCCTCGTCGGCGCGGACGAAGGCGGGCGTCCCATGGCTGATGACCCGGCCGAACTCCAGGACGTGCACCTCGTCGCACACGTCGAACACCAGGCCCATGTCGTGGTCGACGAGCAGGATCCCGACGCCGCCGGCGGCCGCGCGGCGCAGCCGGGAACCGAGTTCGGCGCTCTCGGCGGCGGACAGGCCGGCCGCCGGTTCGTCCAGCAGCACCACGCGGGGGCCGCCGGCCAGCGCCCGGGCCACGCCGAGCAGTTTCGTCTGGCCGAGGGACAGGATGCCGACGTCCCGGTCGGCGAGCCCGTCCAGGCCCATCAGCTCCAGCGCGGCCGAGACCGCGCCGTCCTCCCGCCGCCGGCCCGGCCGGACGAGGTCGGCGAGGACCGTCCGGGCCGTGACCCGGCGGGCGGCGACGAGGACGTTCTCCCGGACCGAGAGGTCCTCGAACAGCTCGCCCGACTGCCAGGTCCGGGTCAGTCCGGACCTGGACCGGACGTGCGGCGGGCGGCCGGACAGGTCCCGGCCGCCCAGAACGATCTCGCCGGTGCACGGGGTGAACCCGGTGACGGCGTCGATGAACGTGGTCTTGCCCGCGCCGTTCGGGCCGATCAGGCCGACGATCCGGCCCGGCCCGACGCTCAGAGACACGGTGTCGTTGGCGAGCACTCCGCCGTATCGGACGGTGAGATCGCGGACGTCCAGGCCCGTTTGCGGGGCCGCGTTGTCACGGGTCATCGGCGCGCCTTCCTGAGTCCGCCCGCCATTCCTTCGGGGTTGAACAGCACGGCGGCGACCATCCCGACGGCGGACAGCAGCATCCAGGCCTGCCCGGAGACGTCGAAGGCACGGGAGAACATGTGGTTGGCGACGCCGAGGGGCGCGGCGAGGCCGGCCAGGATCGCCCCGCCCACGCTGGTGATCCCGCACAGGTAGGCCACGGCCAGCATGGTCAGCCCGGCGAGGACGGTGAAGGAGGCCGTCGACAGCTGGCCCCGGCTGTACCCGATGAGGCAGCCGCCGATCCCCGCCACGAACGAGGACAGCGCGAACGCCAGCACCTTGGTGGAGGCGACGCCGATCCCGCTCGCGGCGGCGGCGCTCTCGTTGGAGCGGACCGCGAGGAACGCCCTCCCGGTGTCGCCGCGGAGGAGGTTGCCCACCAGCACGGCGACGAGGACGAGCAGGCCGAGCACCATGAACGCGAACGGCAGCCGGATGAGGTCCTGCCCGCGCCGCACCGCGAGATCGAGGCCGGGCAGCGACGGATCGGCGATCGGGTTCCCGCGCGGCGGCGATATCACCGGGTTGGCGAAGACGAACTGCTCGATCGCGACGGCCGCGGCCAGCGTCACGACCGCGAGCTGGGCCCCCCTGATCCGCAGCGCGGGGAGGCCCACCAGCACCCCGAGACCGGTGGCGCCCAGGCTCGCGAGCACCAGGGAGAACGGGAAGGGGACGCCCGCGTCGGTGGTGAGCCGGGACAGGGCGAACCCGGCCGCGCCCGCGAACGCGAGCTGCGCGAGCGAGATCTGGCCGACGAACCCGGTGAGCAGCACCCACGACAGCATGAAGACGGCCGCGATCATCGAGGTCACCAGCGCGAACCGGAGGCTTCCGCCCGTGAGGGCGAGCGCGAGCGCCGCCGCCCCCGTCAGCCCGAGGACGACGGCCGGCCGGTTCGCCGGCCTGCGCACCGCCGGCAGGCGCCCCGCCCTGTCGTCCCCCCGGGCGGGAAGCCCGCGCCCGGCCAGGAAGAGCACGACGATGATGACCACGAACGGGATGACGTCCACGAGGCCGGGCCCGGCCCACTCCGGCCACCAGGACCGCATCCGCAGCATCGTCACCTCCGACTGCGCGCAGCCGAGGGCCAGCCCCGCCGCGCACACGGCGGCGAGCGAACGCAACCGCCCGACCAGGGCGACGGCCAGGGCCGGGACGATGAAGAACGTGTAGCCGCCGGCGGTCAGGCCGGTCGACGGCGCCGCGAGGATCGCGACGGTCCCGCTCAGCCCGGAGGCGAGCGCCCACGCGGTTCCCGCCAGGACGTCCGGCGAGAACCCGCACAGCGACGCACCGGTCTCGTTCTCCGCCGCCGCCCGGGTGGCCAGGCCGGTCCTCGTGAACCGGAAGTAGGCCCACAGGCCGGCGGTGAGCAGCACGACGATGGCGGCGAGGAAGAGCCGGTCACCGGAGACGGTGAGGGACTGCCAGGTGACCGGGTCCTTCGGCAGCACCGGCAGGACGGCGCGCGGCTCGTCGGAGAACCGGATCACCGTCGTCAGCTGGAGCGCCAGCATGAGGCCGACCGAGGCGACCACCTTGGCCAGCGGGGGCGCCGAGCGCAGCGGCCGGAACACCAGCAGATGCGTGACCAGGCCGAGTACCACGGCCATCCCGATGCCGCCCGCGAGGGCGGCCGGCAGGCCGGGCCCGATGTGGACCCGCCCCACCGGCAGCACCAGGTCACCGCTCTTGCGGATCTCGTCGAACGTGAAGGCGGCCCACGCGGCCATCGCCCCCTGGGCGAAGTTGATGATCCCGGTCGCCTTGTAGACGACCACGACCCCCTGGGCCAGCGCGACGTACACCGCGCCGGTCCCGAGGCCGATCATCAGGAAGAGCAGATGGGTCGTCATGCGTTCACCGGGGCGCGAACGCGGAGACGTCGACGGGCCCGTTCGAGGAGAGGGACAGCTTCCCGTCCGTCCCGACCTCGTAGAAGAACAGGCTCTTGCCGCACGTCGTCGTGCCTTTCCAGGCACTGCCGTCGCAGCTGATGGCGGGCCCGGCGAAGGTGTCGGCTCCGACCGTCCTCTTGAACGCCTTGAGCACCGCCGGCCCGGTGATCTCGCCCTTGATCCCGGACAGGACGCGGTGGACGGTCATGGTGTCGCTGAACCCTCCGCCGCCCGTCTTCGCGTGGTCCTCGTGGCCGGCCTCCTTGAGCAGGTCGTACTGGAGGCCGAAGTCCTTGCGCTTGTCCGGAGGCGTCCCGGTCTTCGCGTCGTACCGCCACGAGTCGCTGTTGAGGTGCACGCCGGGCGCCAGACCCGGCGCCTGCTTGATGAACTCGGTGCAGTTGCCGAGGAAGATCTCGCCGCGGAACCCGACCGACCGCAGCGCGGTCAGCAGCGCCGTGCAGGAGGTGTCGGCCAGGCCCGGACCCGCGATCACGTCGGGCTTGCCGGACATCGCCGAGGCCGCCAGCACGTTCCAGTCCGGGTTGGCCTGGTTGTACTGGACGATCTGGTAGCGGATGCCGAGCTTGTCGGCGACGGGCTTCAGCAGCCCGTCCGTCCACTCCTTGACGCCCGGCCGCTCGCTGAAGAACAAGGTGATCGACTTCTTGCCGCGGTCGGCGTAGAACTTCAGCGGCCCGGCGAAGTACGCCTCGATCGATGCGCCGAGGAACACCGTGTTGGGGTTCGTCTCCTGCTGGCGGCTGTAGGCCACGTGGCCGACCAGCGGGATCTTCGCGGCGCCGAGGATCGGGAGCATGGCGTCCAGGCCCAGCTCGAACGTGGACTGGACGAACGCGACCTTGGCCTCGACCATCTGGTTCGCGCAGTCGACCGCGGACTCCGGCGTCCCCTGCGTCTTGCAGACCCGGTACTCGATGGGGCGGCCGTTGACCCCGCCCAGATGGTCGTTGATGTAGGCGGCGGCGGTCTGGTTCCCGAGGCGGTAGGTCGGGAAGCCGAGGCCGGCGGCCTCGGTGTTCACGAGGCCGATGCGGATCGGCGCTCCGGTGGCCTTGTTCGAGGGCGGACGCGGGGACGCGTCCTTCGACCCGCCGTCCCCGCACGCCGTGATGGTCAAGATCGCTGCGGCCGCGCACAGCAGCCCGATTCGTGGTTTCATCGACATCTCCCGCTCGCCAGGGCGTTCCGGTCCGGACAAGGGTGTTTCACCCCACACCGGCGGAACAGCGGAAGATGCCCTAGAGATAACGTGCGGCGGCCGTGTCACCTGCGCCGTCGCCCTCGGCCACGGGCAGGTCGCCGCGGTCGAGCGCGCGCGCGAGCTCCAGCCGGCCGCTGCACCCGGTCTTCGCGTAGATGCGGCTGAGGTAGGCCTCGACGGTCTTGACGCTCAGCGACACCGACCCCGCGATCTCGCGGTTGGGGCGCCCGAGCTGGACCAGCCGGGCGATCTGCGCCTCGGTCTCGGTCAGCAGCCCCGGCGCCCTGCGCCGCCGCCGCGGCACCTTCAGCCCGCGCCGCCGGAGCTCGGCCGCGGCCTGCCGGCGCCAGGGCACGGCCCCCAGCGCACCGAAGATCCGGATGGCCCGGTGCAGGTTCCGCTCCGGGGCGGCGTCCAGGGCTCCCAGATACAGCCTGGCCTTGCCGCGCAGCAGGGCCAGGCCGTGCTCGTCGGCGAGCGCGGCGGCCTCCGCCAGCAGGCCGGCGTCGCGCGTCACCCGGCCGAGCGCGAGCCGGCAGCCGATCACGGTGACGAGGTCGAGCTGGTCGGCCGCCCAGCGGGAGGTCACCTGCCCGGTGAGGCGCCGGACGGCGGCGACGTCGCCGGTCCCCGCCGCGATCTCGGCGAGCCGGCTCAGCATGGCGACGCGCAGGCCGTCGGGGACGCCCGGCCCGGCGAGGCGGTCCTCCAGCCGGCGCACGGCCGCCCCGGCGTCACCGGTGAGCCAGTCGATCTCCGCCAGGGCGAGCGCGCCGAACGCTCCGAACGCCGGATGCGACGACCACTCCAGGCCGGCGGTCTGCCGGGCGGCCGCCCACTCCCCGCGGTTTGCCAGCAGCTCGCACTGGATCTGCCGCAGTGCGGCGAGGAAACCGAGCGACCCGGCGTCCTCCAGTTCGCGCACGGTGTCCTCGGCGAGGGTCAGCGCATTGTCCCAATCCCCCAGGTTCGCCGCGTTCCTGACGTGGGCGACGGACACCTCCGCGCGGTAGAGCCCCCAGGGGGAACGGGAGAGCAGTTCCTCTGCCCTGCTGATCGACTCGGCGCAGTCGCGGCTCCGCCCCTGGATGGCGAGGACGTGGCTCATCGCCGCGAACGCGTTGAGCCGTGCCGCCGGCGGGGCCTCGGCCGCCGCCCGCAGCAGCTCGTCCCACAGCGCCGGAAGCTCGCTGAAACCGGCCGAGATGCACCGCATGTGCGCGAGGTTGACCAGGGCGTTGATCCGCTCGACCGGGCTGCCCCGCCCGAGGCCCGCGAGGACGCGGCGGGCCTCGGCGTCCGCCTCGCCGCTCCGGCCGGCCGCGGACAGCACGTAGGCGGCCTGGGCGCCGAGACGGATGCCCGCCCTCCCGGTGGTGCGCTCGGCGTCGATCAGGTCCGCCGCCTCCGCGATCGCGGAGATCTCGGTCAGCGCCCCGACCACGAGGCTGGCCAGGTTCGCCCGCCGCTCCCCGGGCGGCAGCCCGCGAAGCGCCGCGGCGCCGGCTTCGGCGGCCTCCCGGGGACGGCCCGCCAGGAACAGCGCCCTCGCCAGCCGTGCGGACAGCTCGGCGTGCCGCTCGCCACCGGGCGGCGTGATGGCCAGCGCGTCCTGGTACCAGGGGATCGCCGAACGGGGCGACGACGCGAGCGCCCGTTCCGCCGCGGCGGCCAGGATCTCGATGGCCCGCCGGTCGCCGAACCGCATGGACGCGCGGACGTGCCCGGCGATCTCCAGATCCAGCTCCGGCGTCCGCGGGAACTCGCCGAGCACGCGGGCGGCTGTCTCGTGCCAGCGCCGCCGTTGCGCAGGACCGATCTCCTGCTCCAGCGCGTCCCGGACGAGCCGGTGCCGGAAGCGGAACCGGCCCGGCTCCGGCGTCTCGACCACGAGGCCCCGCGCCACCAGCCCGTCGAACACCATGTCCGCGTCGGCGGCCGGCACGGCGGCCAGCTCGGCGAGAAGCGGGAAGCGGTCGGCCGTCAGCACGCCGAGCAGCGCCGCGGCCCGGGCGACCCGGCGCACCACCGGATCGGAGCCGACCATCCGGTGCAGGACGGCGTCGCGGCGATCCGCGGGGAGTCCCGCGCCGGGGTCCCCAGGGGCCAGATGGAGAAACGCCTGCGTCGCGACGAACGGGTTCCCTCCGCTCGACTCGCGGACGAGCGCCGCCAGCGTCCCGTCGGGCGTCGTCCCGGCGAGCGCGGCCACCAGCGCGTCGATCTCCGCGTCGCCGAGCGGGTCCAGGTCGATGATCCGCGAGTGGCGGTCCTCGGTGACACGGTTCATGAAAGCGCCGAGGGGGCCGGGCGCCTCGGCCTCCTGCGCGCGCAACGCACCGGCGAGCACCATCGGATGCGGCGCGGGCCGCCGCAGGGCGTCGGCGAGCAGGATGATCGTGGCGTCGTCGAGGAGCCGGAGGTCGTCGACGACGATGAGAGCAGGCGCCGTCTCGCGCACCATGTCCAAGCGCCGCCTCACGGCCGCACGGACCTGCTGCTCGTCCCCGGCCTCTCGGAGGGCATGCCCGAGAGCACCGTAGGGGATGGCGCGATCCAGTTCGTCCGGCCGCAGTCGCAGGACGTGCCAGCCCGGGTCGGCGCAGGCCACGGCCGCGCTCTCCAGGAGCACCGACTTCCCGATCCCGGCCTCGCCGCGCACGACCACGGCGCCGCCGCCCCGCATCGCGGCCCCGACCGCCGAGATCAGCTCGTCCAGCGCGCCGGCGCGGCCCACCGGCCGCCCGGTCACGCCCCGCCCCCGCCGGACAGGCGCTCCAGTTGATGGTCGAGGACGCGCAGCGCCTGCTCGTGGCGGCACCGGTCGAAGAGGAGGTCCGGGATGAGGCCTCCGACCAGGGCGAGCAGCGAATGCGCCTCCAGTTCGGCGTCCAGCCCTGGGCGCGCCTCACCTCGCTCGACCGCGGCACGGATCTCCTCGATGACCGCCTCGGTGGCCTGGGCGCGCCCGTCCCGGTACCGGTCGGCCAGCTCCGGGTCGTTGAGCGAGCGGTGGAAGAAGGCCATGCCCGCCAGGGCGTCCGCCCGGCCGTCCTCGTCCAGCGGAAGGAACGCGACCAGGATGGCGCGGAGCGTCCGCAACGATCCCGGCGGCCGCGGCTCCGCCTCCACGGTGCGCCTGATCCGCTCCTCGATCCGCTCCCGCAGGCGGCCGGTGGCGTACATCACGAGCCGGTCCTTGCTCGCGAAGTAGTGCTGCACCCGGCCGATGGAGATCCCGGCCTCGGCCGCGACCTCCCGCAGGCTCGCGGACTCCAGGCCGCGCGCGGCGGCGACCCGCAGCAGCGCCTCGGCGATCTGCCGACGCCGCGCGTCGTGATCGACCTGTCTCGGCATGTGCCGCACCACCGCCCGCCATGGTAGAAGTGGTTGCAGTATAAACATATTGCAAACGGAGGACGGATGCCCAAGTCCAAGGTCGGCCGCTTCACCACCCCCGCCGGCCGGGAGGTCTTCGACGCGGCCTACGAGGCCGGGCTGAGGACGCTGCCCGACCCGTCGGCCGTCCACGACGTCGGCACCGCCTTCGGGACGGTCCGCGCCTACACCTTCGGCACGGCACCGGGCAGTCCCCTGGTCCTCCTGCACGGCAGAGGCGGCACCGCCATCTCGTGGAAACCGAACATCGCGGCGCTCGCCGCGCACCGGACCGTCCACGTCCTCGATCTCCTCGGGGAGCCCGGACGCAGCGTGCAGACCGAGCCCATCCGCGACGCCGACGACCAGGCGGCCTGGCTGGCGGCCACGCTGGAAGGGCTCGACGTCGGTGCCGCCCATCTCGTAGGGGTGTCCAACGGCGGCTGGTCGGCGGTGAACATCGCCGTCCGGCATCCGGAACGGCTGGCGTCGATCAGCCTCCTCGACCCGATCAACACGTTCGCGCGCCTGCCGCTGGGCGCGATCCTCCGCACCATCCCCACGCTGATCCCGTTCATGGCGGACTGGGCCATGCCCCGCTTCCTGAGCTGGGTGGACGGACGCGGCACCGTCCCGGAGGGCGATCCCGTGGGCGAGGTCATCGCGGCGGCACTACGGCACTACCGGATGGCCGTCCCCATGCCCGCGCTCTTCTCCGACGACGAACTCCGCTCCATCGACCGGCCCGTCCTGGCCGTGATCGCCGGCCGCAGCGTCATGCACGACCCGGCGCGGGCCATGGACCGCACCGACCTGATACCGCACGTCGACGCCGAAATCTGGCCCGAAGCGACCCACGCCGTCTCAGGCCAGTGCGCCGAACAGGTCAACGCCCGCATCCTGCGCTTCGTGGAGGAGTCGCAGAACCGGCCTTCCGGACGAGACGCAGAACCGACCTGACCGGAGCAGGATCGTCGCCTGCGCGGGATCAGCGCCGGTGACGACGGCGCGGGATGTCTTGCGCGAGCTCCACGATGAATCCATCGGGGTCGGCGACATGCAGCGTCCGGTGTCCCCATGGCCGGTCGGCGGGGCCGCTGAGGACGACGGCGCCCAGTTCCCGGAGGCGGCGGGCCTCGGCGTCGACGTCCTCGACCATGAAGACGACCTCGGCCGCAGGGCCGGGCGCGGTCCGGCTGCTGGTCAGCCAGTCGGCGCGACGCTGCTCGTACAGCGCGAACCTGGTGGCCTCGGAAGCGAATTCCGCGTAGCCCGCGTCCTGGAACTTGAAGGCGAGCCCGATCGCGTCCCGGTAGAAGGCGATCGAGGCGGCAAGGTCGCGGACATAGAGGATCACATAGCCAAGCCTGGGCGCCATGCCGACCTAGCTTCCCACGGGCGGCAGCCATACCCCCTGACGTTCAGGCGGGCACCTTCGTTCTTTCGAGGATATGGAGAGCGTCGAGGAGGTAACCGCGGAACACGGAGTGGTTCTCGCTCATCGGGAAATGCCCGATCTTCTCCATCTTGATGAAGGTGGCGTTCTCGATCGCGTCCGCGGTGCGGGCGCTGTCCTCCGGGGTCGTCAGGTAGTCGTACTCGCCGGTGAGCATCACGACGGGGCACCGGTTCCCGTCGATGTCGTGAAGACGTTTCCGCAGATCGTGGTCGACGGAGTAGAAGTACAGGTCGCCCTTGAACGCCTCGGAGCCCTGGGAGTAGTAGAACCAGGTCTTCCACCGGTCGCCCTCCGGCGACTGCGGAGCCATCAGGTCCCACACGCCGCTCGCGCAGACTTGGGCGGCGTTCGCGTGCGGGTGCTGCCACCAGTCGAGGTAGAACCCGGGTGAGTAGTCCGCGCCCTCGACCGATATGACGCCTGCGAATCGGTCGGGCCGTCGCAGCGCGAGTTGCAGCGCGACGTTCCCGCCGAAGGAGGAGCCCATGAAGATGGGGCGTTCGAGTTCGAGGGCGTCGCACAACGCGACGATGAAGTTGACGTAATGGTCGGCGGTGAGGCGGTACTCCTCCTTCCACCACTCGACGTTCTCCGGCGGATCGGACTTGCCGTGGCGGGGCAGGTCGTAGGCGATGACGCGGTGGTCGGCCGTGATCTCCTCGTCCTCCAGGAGGCCGCGCCACTGGTGGTTGTGGCAGCCGGCGGTGTGCTGGCAGACCAGCGGCCGTCCGGTGCCGTTCTCGAGGTAGAAGACCTTGTACTCAAGGCCGTCGACCTCGACGGTCACGTAGTGCCCGGTGACCGGGGATACCTTGCTCACGGTGATCTCCTTCCTCAGACGGGCGAGCCGACGGCTCGGAACAGTTCGATCTGCCGGGTGATGCAGCGCAGATTCTGCATCAGGACCAGGATGTCGCCGTCCAAGCGCATGTCGCGCCGGAAGGTGGCCGCCCAGATCCCGTGGTGCATCGGGGGCGGCACCGGCTCACCGAACCCCCGCCACGTCTCGCGGCCCGCCCGGATCGCGAATTCGTAGGGGACGTCGAGCGGACCCGGGTCCACCGTGACCTGGGTCACCCGCCCCGACTCCACCTTGATCGCGTAGCTGCGGTCGGTGGCGTCGAGCAGGTAGGTGCAGGTGAAGTACTTCCCGTGGGCCTGGATCTCGGGATCGTCGTTGCTGGCCGCTGCGAAGGCGTCGGCCCACTGCCGGCCGGGTGCGGCCTGGGTCGGTGCAGTCATGATCAGCGTCTCCTCCCCCACCGGACGCTTCGGCGGTAACCGCCGCTCTACCCAGCCTCACGGAACCATCGACCGGACAAATGCCAACATTCGGCCAAATCAGACGGCCAAGGGCCATGGCCTCGGCGTACGGCCCTTTGCCGCCTCACGCCGGGACCTTCGTCCCTGTGGCGCTCCGCCGGACGACCGGAAGTCTGTCGGTGACAGCGGCAGCATGTGGAGGAAGGCCATGCCTCACCCGTTTGCGACGCACGCGGGGGTCCGGCGCCTGGTGACCAGGCGGAGCTGTGCGCGGCGATCCCACATCGGCGTACAAACCGGCATCCCTTCAGCAAGCGTCGGTGCCGCGCTCGGTCCGCTGGGAGCTCGCATCCGCCGCACGGAACGAGGGAGTCGTGCTGAACCTGCCGGGTCCGCAGACCACCGCCTACCTGCTCAGCCTGGTCGCCGCCGCGAACGAGCGGCTGGCCTGTCGACTCAGGTGCGCCGGACGGTTTCGCGGTACTGGTCGGCGGTGAGGCCGATCTGCCAGGCGGCGCCCCGCACCGGGTCGCGGATCCAGCCGGGCACCAGCTCGGCGAACTCCCGGCGGGTGCCGTCCCGCTCCAGCGAGCCGTTGGTCATCAGCAGCAGGTGCAGGTGGTCGTCGTAGAGCTCCTCGACGCACCACAGGCTGAGGATCTGCCCGGGGTTGCCGGGGTCCGACGTCTCCCGGCCGACCCGCGGCCATCCCGCCTGGTCGAGCACCGCACGCCAGCCGGCCCGTCCGGCCAGCACCTCCACGGCGCAGCGCCGCTGCTCGGAGTTGCGCAGCGACACCGCGCGGCGGATCGGGACGTCGTCCTCGATGATCTCGCGTGGCATGGTGACGCCGTGCCACGCCCACAGGCACCAGCCGTCGGGGTACCGCACCGCCGGCCCGCTCGGGTGGTGGAGCCGTCCTTCGGCGTCGCGGTGCAGTTCGACGGGGCGCTCCGTGAGGATCACGCTGTTCCTCATCGGCCACCACTCCCCCGCCGCCCGCGCCACCTGGAGCAGACCGCGTCCGTGGCGGTCCGGTTCCAGGACGCCGCAGCGGTCGAGGAAGTCCAGCCGGGCGAGCCGCCCCAGCATGCGGGAGCGGAACGCGCCCAGCCGGGGCAGCGCCGCCGTCTCGGGCGACCGCTGCGCGTCCTGCCAGGTCGCGGCCACCTGGTCGACGGCCGCGCCGACGGCCCTGCTCAGCCCCGTCTCGACCGTGGCGGTCACCTCGCGGTCGAGGCGGGTGAGCAGGCCGCTCCACCGCGGGTCCCGCTCCACGTGACCGGCGAGGTCGGACGGCAGCGGGTCGAGCATGATCAGGTCGGTCTCCGCACCGTCCTGCGGCACCTGCTCGACGATGGCCTCGGCGGTCACCTCTGGCAGCGTCCGCCACGCCCGCCTGGTGATCACCGGCAGCCGGCCCGCGCGGATATCGGCCCCGATGCTGCCTGCCATCGGCGAGCCGAGCCACACCACGTGCTCGGGCGGCCGCCTGCCGGCGCCGAGGTAGACGTCCCGGACGCCCGCCTCGGCGGCCGTCCGGTCCGCCGGACCCGCGGCCAGCCCGTGCCCGATCCACTCGTCCCGCACCGGCGGCAGCAGCGCCTGCCGCTCCGCGGTCGGCGCCGGCGGCGGCCGGCCGGGGTCGTGAGCGGGCCGCTGCTCCGCCATCGTCAGTCCTCGACGAAGCGGACGTTCGCGTCGCTCCAGGCCCGCTCGCGCTCGACCCGCTCGCGCTCCGCCTGCTCACGCGCGGCCTGCGCCCGTGCCGCCTCCTTGCGGGCCAGCTTCCGGGCCTGCTCGCGCCGGCGGCGGGCCCCCGGGTCGAGGACGCGCGGCGCCATCTCACGCTTGCGCCGCAGCACGTACCGGCCGGGGGCGATCCCGGTGTTCCCGTGCTCCGGGTGGTCCAGCCACGCCGTCGCGCCCTCGCCGACCACCAGCGAGCCCAGTGCGATGTCGCCCGGCGCGCCCTCGCGGGCGTCGTGGCGGACGTCACCGGCGGCGAGCAGCAGGTGCGTGTGGCCGCCCGCCTCGCCGCGGACCACCGCGACACCGGCCGCCGGGACCGGGCTCACCGGCTCCCGGAAGTCGTCCCCCGCCATCGCGGCGGGAATCACGGACACGTCGCCCTGGTGCTGCAGTCCGGCGATCGTCGGAATGTCGAGTTCGGCCGCCAGAAGGGCCAGGTCGGCGCCATCCGACAGCACGTTGCTGAGAATTTCCATCACGGCCTCCCGCGAAGTGTCACCGGCAACGCTAACGCCGCCCGTCCTCATGGGAAACCGATTTTTCCGGCCGCGCCGACCACCACCCACAGCTCCCCACTTAGCCGAACTGACCTGCGATTTCAAGGGAATATCGCAGGGCTGTGAAGTGCGGGCGGCTGGCCGATGTCTCTACTGCGGCCTGGTCAGGAATCGTGCGTCAGAAGATCTCACAGCGCGACTCAAGTTCCCGCGGGAACGGTCTGATCATGCGTGGCAGCAGGCGCGAGAGGCCGAGCGACGATGGGCGCCGTCCCACCGACTCGCAGCGTCCGGCCAGGGCCGTCGAGCGAAGGCATTACCTCCCCGTGGGGTATGCCTATGTGCCGGGCAAGGGGCTTGAGGTCATCGGTACGGTGACCTCGACGCCCCGCCAGTCGCCATGCGAGGTTCGGCTGCCCACAGTGCAAGTTGATGCAAATGACGTCGGAACCGCAGAAGGGTGTCCGGATCGTCGGCTCGATGGTTCACCCCGTCGACACTGGTGATTCCACCCCTGACGAAGCTGTTGACCGCCCAGACCACGTTCCAGTTCAACATTTCCGCGTCCACATCTTCCGCGACTGCTTCAGCGATCAGGCCGATGATCTGGTCCAGCTCCCGCAGGCTGTCGCGCACCTCCTCCTCCGGGATGTCAGTGGCGTCGGACATCCAGCGGTGCATCCAGAGCGCCGGCAACTCCGGGTACTGCAGGCAGAAGTCCAAGTACGAGTCGATCAGGCGGATCAGGCCGGCAGCGTCGGGGGTGAACTCCTTGAAGGCGCCCTTCATGGATTCGATACGGAGTTCGGTCAGACTCCTCAGGACGGCCTTGTACAAGCCGATCTTGCCGCCGTAGCGGTCGGTCACCACGCTGTGCTCGATGCCGCAGGCATCGGCAATGATCTGCGTGGAAGCCTCGTCGTAGCCGAGTTCGGAGAACAGCCGTGCGGCAGTAGTGAGTACGCGTTCGGGGATGCGGTTGCCGTCCCCGCCTGAAGCCTCGTGCGTGTGTAGCATTAACAGCACCGTCCCTCGAGAAGCTTGACTCAACAGCGTAATCTTCACCGAATCAGGCCGAACATAGAGAAATAGTCAAGACCGGGTATTGCGGATGCAATGGATAGGCTCATGTCGCCCAAGTGCTCGGCCACCGAGGCTGCCAAGGCCATAGGGCAGGCGAGCGCGAGGTAAGGACGGGCGCGGCAATCACGTGGGTCTCTAGCGGGGTGGTCGTCTAATTCTGAAGGTTGGAGGCGGCTAGGCGGGACTGGAGGGCCAGAAGGGGGATCAGGGTGGCCAGTGTCCAGGTGAGTCCGATTCCTTGGGCGAGCCAGCCGATGAGCGCGGGGCCGAGCAGGATGCCGGAGTAGGTCATGGTGGTGAAGCGAGCGAGGAGGCCGGCGGCTCCGGGGCCGTCCGCGCCGAGGTGTCCGATCACGCTGAAGAGCACCGGCAGCGGCGTTGCCAGCCCAAGGCCCATGATGGTGAAACCGACGATGGCCAGGGACGTCCAGGGGCTGAGCACGACGACGGTCAGGCCTCCTGCCGCGACGAGGGTGCCCGCGCCGACCAGGGCACGGGCGGGGAAGCGCGTGAACAGCCGGTCCCCCACCAGGCGTCCCGCGGTCTCGCAGGCGATGAAGGCGATGTAGCCGAGGGAGGCCAGCCCCACCCCCACCACCAGGTAGTGGGAGGCCAGGGTCAGGCCCGCCTGCGCGGCGGCGCCACCGGCCGCCGACCCGGTCACGGCACCGATGCTCCAGGCCGCATGGCACCCGTTCATGATCGGCCGGCCCAGTTCGCGTTCGACCGCGTGCGCGTTCATGGTGACGTCGACGAGCCCGTGCACGGCGCCGAAGAACAGCATCGCGGCGGCGAGCGCGGCCAGTCCGTCCGCCAGGCCCACGCCGAGCAAGGCGAACGGGAGCACGAGCGTCGCCGACCGCAGGATCCACGCGCTGCCGAGCCGCGCCGCCAGCCCGCCGGTGAGCTGCATCGACAGCACCGCCGCCACCCCGAACAGGGCGGACACCACGCCCAGTTGCCCCGCCGTCAGCCCGTGCTCGATCTTCAACGAGGGCGTGCGCACGGCAAGGGCGGCGATCGTGAGTCCGTTGGCGGCGAACAAGGCGGTGACCGCCCAGCGGGCGGTCACCGCGCGCGGTGCGGCACGCCGATCGGTCATCGGGGTCACCGGCCGGACCGCGGTGGCAAGGTCCTGATCTGACATCTGCCTCTCCTCTTCATCGCTCGTCCAGACGACGAAGGAGGAACGGTCAGATGGACACCTCGGCGAGACGGCGGGAGAGATAGCGGCGCTCGGCCTCGGTGGACGGCAGTTCGAGCGCCTCCCGGTACGCGGCGGCCGCCTCGGCGCGGCGGCCGAGGCGGCGCAGCAGGTCGGCACGGGTGGCCGCGAGCAGGTGGTAGCGGGACAGCCCGCCCGACGCGGCCAGATCGTCCACCAGTGCCAGCCCGGCTGCGGGGCCTTCGGCCATGGCCACCGCGACCGCGCGGTTCAGCTTCACCACGTCGGACGGGATCATCCCCGCGAGCCGTCCGTAGAGCGCGGCGATCTCGGACCAGTCGGTGTCGGCGGCGTCCCGGGCCGTGGCATGGCAGGCGGCGATGGCGGCCTGCACCTGGTAGGGCCCGGGACGCCCCCGTCGCATGGCCGCATCGAGTTGGGCGGTGCCCTCGGTGATCTCGTCGCGGTCCCAGCGGGTGCGGTCCTGGTCCTCCAGGGTCACCAGGTCACCGGCGGCGTCGACGCGGGCGGAGCGGCGGGCGTGGTGCAGCAGCATGAGCGCGGTGAGCCCCTGCGGCTCGGGCTCGTCCGGCATCAGCCGCATCAGCAGGCGGGCCAGGCGGATCGCCTCCGCGCACAGGTTCGAACGCAGGGGGCCGTCGCCGGCCGTCGCCGAGTACCCCTCGTTGAACAGCAGATACAGGACGGCCAGCACGCCGCCGGTCCGCTCCGGGAGCAGGTGGGCCGGCGGCACCCGGTACGGGATCGCGGCGTTCCGGATCTTGTTCTTGGCCCGCACCAGCCGCTTGGCCATCGTGGGCTCGGGCACCAGGAAGGCTCGGGCGATCTCGGCGGTGGTCAGGCCGGTGAGGGTGCGCAGGGTGAGGGCGACCCGCGCCTCCAGCGGCAGCGCCGGATGGCAGCAGGTGAAGATCAGCCGCAGCCGGTCGTCCGGCACGGTGGCCTCCACCGCCGGGACGGACGTGTCGAGTCGCGACTGTTCGGCGACCTCGCGGAGCTTGCCGGCCTCCGTGGTGCGGCGGCGCAGCCGGTCCAGGGCGCGGTTGCGCGCCGTCGTGGTCAGCCAGGCCCCGGGACGGTCGGGAACGCCGTCCCGGGGCCAGCGGCGCAACGCCTGCGCGAAGGCGTCCTGTGCGGACTCCTCGGCCAGGTCCCAGTCCCCGAAGGACCGGATCAAGGTCGCCACCACGCGCCCCCACTCCTCGCGGAAGGCGGAGGCGACCGCGGCCTCGACGTCCTGGCTCAGCCCTCCCAGAGCGGCCTCACCTCGATCGTCCCGAAGCGGGCCGCCGGGTGCTTGGACGCGACCTCGATCGCCTCGTCCAGGTCCCGGCACTCGATCAGATCGAACCCGGCGATCTGCTCCTTGGTCTCGGCGAACGGGCCGTCCGACAGCAGCACCTCGTCCTCGCGGACCCTTACGGTCGTCGCGTCCGCCACCGGGCGCAGCCGGGAACCGAACGTCCGCACGCCGCGAGCGTCCATCTCGTTCGTCCAGGCGGTGGGCAGCGCGTCGTCTCCATCCGGCTCCACGGACTCATCCACGCAGACCAGCATCATGTACCGCATGTCACCTCTCCGTTCCTCTCGACGTACCCCTACGACGAACGGGGCGGCTGCGGATGGACACAACGCGGCGCGAATCTACGAACTTCGCCAAGCACCCCGTCACTACCTTGGGCTCATGATCCTGGGCTTGGCGCGCCCCGGCCCGCCTCCTCACCGGGCGAGGCCGTGTCCGTCTCTTCTGGGAAGGCTCCGACCGAGAGATCGTTATATGGTTACGGACATACGAGAATCCGTAGGGTTTCACCATCGATGCCCACTCGTACGGGAGGCTCTCAGATGGCCGATGATCAAGGGGCCGGACCGGTCGGCGAGATCGATGAGTCGGTGCCGCATTCGGCACGCATCTGGAACTACTGGATAGGCGGTAAGGACAATTACGACGTCGACCGCCAGGCGGGGGACGCCTACGCGGCCGGCTACCCCGGCGTCTTCGCCCAAGCCCGCGAGGCCCGCAAGTACCTGATGCGCGCCGTCGGCCACCTCGCCGGCGAGGCCGGGGTGACGCAGTTCCTGGACGTGGGCACCGGGCTGCCCACCGAGCAGAACACCCACGAGGTCGCCCAGGGCATCAACCCCCGAGCCCGCATCGTGTACGTCGACAACGATCCGGTGGTGCTGGCACACGCGCGGGCACTGCTCACCAACACCACCCCCGAAGGCGTCACCGTCTACATCGACAGCGACTTCCACCGCCCCGAAGAGATCATCGCCGGTGCCGCGAAGACGCTGGACCTCAGCAAGCCGGTCGCGGTGATGTTCATGGGGGTACTCGGCCACGCCGAAAGCGTCGACCAGGCCCGGTCGATCATCGGCGCCCTGCTGGAGGAAGTGCCGGCGGGCAGCTACCTGGTGCACTGGGACGGCGCCAACACCAACGAAGCGCACAACCGCGTCAACGCCGAATACAACAAGTCCGGCGCGGTCCCCTACAACCTGCGCAGTCCCGAGCAGATCTCCAAGCTGTACGAGGGGCTAGAGGTGCTGGAGCCCGGCATCGTGG
Source organism: Actinomadura sp. B10D3 (assembly GCF_039871695.1). NCBI lineage: Bacteria > Bacillati > Actinomycetota > Actinomycetes > Streptosporangiales > Thermomonosporaceae > Actinomadura > Actinomadura sp. B10D3. The sequence goes on along the minus strand of NZ_JBDPLY010000022.1, from coordinate 24,006 downwards.
ACATCTCACAGTGGCGGCCCAACCCGCCCGCGTCCCCGCCGGTCGACGCCTACGGCGGCGTGGCCAGGAAACCCTGAACGCCTCTCGATAACGTTGGATGACCAGTCCGCCACGGTGAACCGGCCCCTCTTCCAAAGCTGGTTTTCAAGGACGGCGATCTGATGCCAGAGCGCCAAGCTCTCAGCTTCCTTGTGACGATCGGTCATCGGAAGTAGACGCGCGTCCAGCCCGGCCGTGGCCCGGCATGCTTCGTCTTTCGGTACGTCCGCGTGGACGCGAAGGCGGGTCGGGGCGCTTGTTCATCGGCGCGCGCACGCTGATGGACAAAGGATGACAGGTTTTTGAGCTGGAGAGTGGGCGGCCGATCGGCCGATCCTCGGGGCGCGGCCGCCTGATGGCCGGAGTCCGAGGAGGAAGTCCGTGGAAAAAGATCGGATCAGCGGGGTGCTGCGAGCCGGACGGCTCGCAATCTTCGTGGTGATGACAGTGATCGGCGCAGGAATGGCGTTCCTCCCACCGGCCGGCGCTGTTCCGGTACCGATACCGGCCCAGGTACGCGAGCGAATCGACGCCGGCCTCCGGCACACCTGCGTGGTCGACGACGCCTTCGCGGTGCGGTGCTGGGGGAGCAACGAATTCGGCCAGCTGGGCCACGGCCTCAACGCCGACCCGAACCAGGGGAGAATCGGCGACAACGAGCCACCGAGCGCGGCGGCGCCTGTCGACCTGGGCGGGAACCTGGCATGGAAGGTGGCCGCCGGGAACCTTCATACCTGTGCCGTCCTGGTCGGCGGCGAGGTCGTCTGCTGGGGGCAGAACCTTTACGGCATCCTCGGGTCCGGTGATCAGGAAGCGAACGACGGTTCGATCGGCGACGACGAGGTACCCGCGGACGTCCCGGTCGGCGGCGACATCATGGTCAACCTCGGGAGGAACCGCACCGCCAAGGCGATCGCCGCGGGCGGCAGCCACACGTGTGTCATCGACGACCTGGATGACGTCATGTGCTGGGGCCTTTCGGACAAGGGCCAACTCGGCTATGAGAATGCCGAGGAGATCATCGGCGATACGGAGAACCCCGGCCAGGTCAACGCCGTGACGCTGGGCCCCCGCAAGGTCCGGGCGATCGCCGCGGGCGAAGATCACACGTGCGCGGTGACCGACCACGGGGCCGTGTACTGCTGGGGCGACAACAGCCACGGCCAGCTCGGGCTCCCGGATCTCACCGAGCAGATCGGCGACAACGAGACGCCGGCGGAGGCCGGGCAAGTCGACCTGAACGGGATGAAGGCGGTCGACATCACGGCGGGCCGCGCACACACCTGCGCCACCCTGGAGGACGCGACGCTCCTCTGCTGGGGCGACAACACCTACGGTGCGACCGGGCTCGGTTCCCCGGTCCTCGATCTGCCTTCGGACTCCGACCCGGTGGATCTGGGCGGGACCGGCGTCACGACGGCCGTCGCCGGATATGACCACACCTGCACCGCGCTGGCCGGCTCCGTCCACCACGTCCGGTGCTGGGGGCATGTGGGCGAGCAGTCGAAGGACGGCCGGCTCGGCCTGCCGGACCTCGGCACGTTCGAGGACCTCGGCGACGACGAGCCGCCGTCGAGCGCCTCATGGGTACGGCTGGCCGGAGACTCTGTCGTCGCGCTCGCCGCGGGCATCGCGCACACCTGCGCCGTCACCACAGCGGGTACGGTCCGGTGCTGGGGCGACAACGTCGACGGCGCCCTCGGGAACGCGCTCGGTGTGAGCAGCGTCATCGGCGATGACGAGAGGCCCGGCGCGATCCGTCCGATCGATCTCGGCGCGACGGTCACCTGGAGCCTGCCCCCGGCGCCGTAGCCACCGCAGACTCCCTGACCGCCCAGCCGCCGCGGATCCCACCGGGTCCGCGGCGGCCTTCCGGGTCTGTCGCCCGGCCGGGGACGGCGCTAGCGTGGGTTCCCGGCCGTGGGAGTGGAAATGGCGGACAACCTCGCGTCGGTCATCGACGAGGAGCGCCGGCGGGCTTTCGTGGGGCGGACCGGCGAGCTCGCCGCCTTCACCGAGGCGCTCGGAGCGGGGACACCACGCCGGATCCTGCTGATCCACGGCCCGGGCGGGATCGGCAAGACCACGCTGCTTCACCAGTTCCGGATGCGTGCGCTGGCCGCAGGCCGTCCGGTGGTCTCCGTCGACGGGCGAGACGTCGAATGCTCACCGGAGTCCTTCCGCGAGGCGACCGAGCACGCAGGAGGCCGCTCCGAAGCCGTCCTGCTACTGGACGGTTATGAGTACCTCGCCGCGCTGGACACCTGGATCCGCGAGGAGTTCCTGCCGTCGCTCCCGGCGGGCATGGTCGTCGTGCTGGCCGGACGCGAGCCGCCCAGCCCGCAGTGGCGCAGCGATCCGGGCTGGCGCGCGCTCACCGTCCGCCGTGCCCTGTCGGCCCTGACCAGCACCGAGAGCGTCGAACTGCTGGTCCGGGCCGGGGTGGCCGCGCCGCTGACCGCGCGCCTGGCCGAGCTCGGCCGGGGCCACCCGCTCGTCCTGGCGCTGCTGGCCGACGCGGCCGCGACGGGGCCGCCGCCGGACGAGCTGGGCCAGGCGCCCGATCTCGTCGCGGCCCTGGTGCGACGGGTCGTCGGTGGCGTGCCCGACGAGGCACACGCCACCGGCCTGGCGGTGTGCGCGTATGCGTGGCTCACCACCGAGGATCTTCTGCGCCGCGCGGTCGGAGATCGCGCCGCGCAGGTCTGGGCCTGGCTGGAGGACCGCCCGTTCATCGGCCGGGGCAGCGACGGCCTGTACGCCCACGATCTCGTACGGGACCTGATCGCCGCCGATCTGCGGCGCCGCTCCCCCGAGGCTTACCGGCGCGTCCACCGCCTCGTCCACGACCACGCGGTCAACGGCCTGCGCCGGGTCGGTGGCGCGGACCGGTGGCTGGCCGCCCACCAGAAGGTCTTCCTGCTCCGGCGGACGCCGCTCGCGGGCCCCGTCTGGTCGCTGCCGGAGCTGCGGACCGCGGCGGTGACACCCGGACGCCGGGACGACCATCCCGCCGTCCTAGCGCTGATCGAACGGTTCGAGGGCGCAGAGACCGCGGCCGTCGCCGCACGATGGCTCGCCGCCCAGCCCGAGAACCTCGTCGTGGTCCGTACCTCCGCCGGCCTGGCGGGTTGCGCGTTCCAATGCGTCTGGCCCGCCGACCCCGACCTCCGCGACGCCGATCCCGTACTGCGCGCCGCGCTGGCGACGGCGGACCGGATCTCCCCGGCCAGGCCCGGAGAGCAGATCAGCATCGCCCGCCACGTCATCGGCCCCGACGGCCACGAGCGCGACCCCCACGCCGCCCTGGCGGCCTCGGTCATGTCCACCGTCGACTGGGCCACCCGGCCGCTGGCCTGGTCTTTCACCGCCACCACCGACCCCGGCCACTGGGGCCCGATCTTCAATTACCTCGCTCTCACCAGGCAGGGCACCGTCGCCTCCGCGGACCTGTCCCACACCATCTACGGCATCGACTGGCGCCGCCTGCCCTTCGGACGGTGGCTCGACCTCGTCGGCGAACGCGAACTCACCGGCGAGACCGGTCCGCCACCGCCCGAACTCCTGCGCCCTGCCCCGCTCGACCGCGATCGCTTCGACCAGGCCGTCCGCCAGGCGCTCCTGCACCTGAACCGCCCCGACCAGCTGACCGGCAACCCCCTCCTCGGCACCGCCCTGGTCACCGAGCTCACCCCCGACTGCCTCCGCGCCACTCTCCTCACCGCCATCGACCACCTGGCCCAAGACCCCCGCTCGCTTCCGCTCCGCCGCGTCCTCGACCGCACCTACCTGCACCCGGCCCCCACCCAAGAGGCCGCCGCCGAGGCCCTCCACCTCTCCTTCTCCACCTACCGTCGCCACCTGGTCAAGGCCACCACACGCCTCACCGACCTCCTCTGGTCCCAGGAACTCGCCGGCATTCCACTGAACCCCGAGCCCCCTCCGCGCTGACCAAGCAACCGTCCGGGAGATCCAGAATCGAAGCAGAGCCCCATCCATTGCCGCGAGTGTGGACAGAGTTCGGCAGATTTTCGGCGTTCTCCACCATGTGGCGGAGCACCTCGACCGTGTCGGCATAACGGTCCGGGGTCACTCCGGCACTGATCCTGCGCGCTGTCCGCTCAACGCTCTGCGCCAGGGCAGCGTGGGCGGCCTTTCCTGCCGGGGTGAGGGCGTAGGGCTCCTGGGCGGTGAGCCAACCGCGTCGGCTCAATTCCTCGATCACCTTGTCCACTGTGACCGGGCTCCCGAGCCAGATCGAAGGACGAGTCACGGCCTCAAGACGGTCTTTCCTGTGGTCGCGCGGGACTCCAGGGCGGCATGGGCCGCCGGAGCGTCCGCCAGGGCGAACCGCTGGCCTATCACCGGGTGGAGACGTTTGTCGTTGAGCGCCTGCAGAGCATCGCGTTCCAGCGTCCGGATGCCGCCCGGTCGTTCGAGGATGCGGGCGCCGACGGCTGAGGCTGCGCTGATGCCGCGGCTGAACAGGTCGGCGGCCGAGAGTTCGGTCAGGGATCCGGACGACGAGCCGAACATGACCAGCCGTCCCGCCGGACCGAGCAGTTCGAGCGCGCTCCGGCCCACCGGGCCGCCGACGCCGTCGAGCGCGAGCGTGAGCGGCCCGCCGTCCAGCACTTCACGGACCGCGCCAGTCCAGTCGGGCGCGCTGTAGTCGACGGCGTGATCGGCGCCGAGCCGGCGGACCAGCGCGACCTTGCCGGGGCCGCCCGCGGCGCCGACCACCGTGGCGCCGGCGGCGCGGCACGCCTGGACCAGCAGGGTTCCGATCCCGCCCGCGGCCGCGGTGACCAGCACGGCGTCGCCGGCGGACGGCGCGGCGAGTTCGAGGATCGCCATGGTGGTGCGGCCGGTGCCGACCATGGCCACGGCCGAGTCCGCGTCGACGTCGTCCGGGAGGAGGTGGACGGCCGCCGACGACGCCACGGCGAGTTCGGCGTACCCGCCGCCGGCCAGGCCGAGGTCGGCGACGACGCGCCGGCCGATGGGGCCTGTGCCGACGCCGGCGCCGACCTCGTCGACGATCCCGGCGACCTCCCTGCCCGGCGTCATGGGCAGCGAGGTCGCGACCCGCGGGCCTCCTCCGCCCCGGCGGATCACCGTGTCCAGCAGGTGGACGCCGGCCGACTCGACCCGGATCCTCACCTCGCCGGCGGCGGGGTGCGGGTCGGGCACGTCCTCAAGCCGGAGCTTTTCCGGGCCGCCGAAGGCGGCCTGCCTGATCGCCCGCATCGCGGTCAGCCCTCCGTCCCGGAGACGAGGCCGTGCTTGTCCAGCCACGCGGCCAGCGAGGAGGCGATGGCCTCGGGCTGGTCCTCGGGGGTGTGATGGCCGGCGGGCCCGTGCGTCTCGATCTCCAGAGCGGACATGTGGGCGGCGCACCAGCCGACGAGTTCCGCGCTCATCATCGCGCCCGGACCGGGTTCGAAGGCGAGCAGCAGCTTGGGCACGTGCGGGCTGGTCGCCAGCCATTCGCCATAGGCGTCGACTCTGCCGACGACGTCGGCGGGTTCCCCGTCCAGCGGCATCGACCGCGGCCACCGCAGCAGCGGGACGCGGCTCCGCCTGGTCGGGTACGGGCGGGCGTAGACCGCGAGGTCCTCGTCGCTCAGCCCGCCGGCGACGGTGCGCGGCAGCGCCTCCTCGATGAACGCGTTCCGGTCCAGCACCATGGCCTCGCCCGCACCGGGCGTTCGCATGGTTTCGAACAGAGGGCGGGCTTCGGCGGGGAACTCGTCCCACGACATCGGCTTCACGATCGTCTCGGTGAAGGCGATGGCGCGCACCCGTCCGGGGTGGCGGGCGGCCCAGTCGAAGGCGAGGGCGCCGCCCCAGTCGTGGCCGACCAGCACGACCCGGTCGAGTTCGAGGACGTCGAACCAGGCGTCGAGGTACCGCGCGTGGTCGCCGAAGGTGTAGTCGATATCGGGCTTGCCCGACTCGCCCATCCCGATCAGGTCGGGCGCGAGGCAGCGTCCGGATTCCGCGACGACGGGCAGGATGTGCCGCCAGAGATAGGACGACGTGGGGTTGCCGTGCAGAAAGACGATCGGGGCCGGTCCCGTGCCGGCCTCCCGATAGAAGATCGTCGAATCGATGACGTGCGCGGTGGGCATGACGGGCTCCCCTGAGGAAACTGACATACTAGACAGGTACCTGACCAACCTAGAAAGTAGACAGGTGCCTGTCAATATGAACGGAAAGCGACCGCGGCTGTCACTGCTCCTGCGGCTGCTCCACCGCGAGTACGCCGCCGGCATCGAGGCGGCCCTGGTCGAAGCGGGCTTCGGCGACATCCGGCCCGGGGACGCGAAGGTGTTCCCCTTCGTCCCGCCGGAGGGCATCCAGATCCGCGACCTGGCGGCTCGCGCCGGAGTGCGCAAGCAGACCATGGCGCAGTCGGTGGACCAGCTGGAGCGGGACGGCTACCTGGAACGCCGTCCCAATCCGCGCGACGGCAGGTCTCGGCTGATCGTGCTCACCGAGCGAGGGAAGGCGGTGCAGCCGCTGACGGCCGGCGCCGGGGACCGGATCGAGGAGCGGTGGGCCGAACTGACCAGTCCCGAGGAGTTCGAGACCCTTCGCGCCCTTCTCCATCGCCTGCTGGACCGCATCGCCGACGCGGATGCCGGCGCGGCGGAGCGGCTGACGTCCGTTGCCGACGACCATCTCGACTGAGGGTGGGGCGATGAGGGCGGAGTGCCGCGTTCTTTCCGCCCGTGCTGTCACGCCCTGAGGGGGCGGCGGTGTCTTCATGCCGAACAGCCTGAACGCACACCACAAGGAGAACGTCATGGCGCTGCGCCTACCGAAGGCCGAGCTTCCCGACGAGCTCAAGAAGAACATGATCAAGCAGTTCGGCGGCGTCCCCGAGAACGTCGAAGTGCTGTGGCACAACCCCGTGCTCGCCCAGGAAAACTTGGAGTTCGGCGCCAAGGCGGGCACGTGGAGCGCGGCCGACAAGGCCCTCAAGTCGTTCGCGCACATGGCCGTCGCGGCGCAGATCGGCTGCAGCTGGTGCCTCGACGTGGGCTACTTCCAGGCTCAGAACGACGAGCTGGATCTGGTCAAGGCGAGCCAGGTGCCGCGCTGGCGGATCTCGGACGTGTTCACCCCGCTGGAGCGGGACGTCATGGCGTACGCCGAGGCCATGTCGGACACGCCGCCGACCGTCACCGACGAGCAGTACGCGAGCCTGCTGGAGCGGCTCGGCCCGGCGGCGATGGTCGAGCTCACCACTGTCATCGCCTTCGTCAACATGGCGACCAGGGCCAACGTGGCGAACGGGGTCGCCTCGCAGGGGTTCTCCGACGCCTGCGAGATCCCGCTGGCCGAGGTCCCGGAGAAGCCCGGTGCGGCGTCGACGGCATGAGCGGGGACGCGACGGCCGAGGACCCGTTCCTCACCCACCGCAGCCTGCTGTTCACCGTCGCCTACGAGATGCTCGGGTCGGCGGCCGACGCGGAGGACGTGCTGCAGGATTCCTGGCTGCGGTGGGCCGGAGTCGACCGCGCGCGGGTGAGCGACCCGCGCGCGTACCTCGTCCGGCTCGTCGCCCGGCAGGCGCTCAACCGCCTGCGCACGCTGTCGCGCCGCCGCGAGGACTACATCGGTGAATGGCTGCCGGAACCGCTGCTGACCAGCCCCGACGTCGCCGAGGACATCGCCCTTGCGGAGAGTGTCTCGATCGCGATGCTGACCGTGCTGGAGACCCTCGCTCCGGTGGAGCGTGCGGTGTTCGTGCTCCGCGAGGTCTTCGAGCTGCCGTACGGCGAGATCGGTGAGGCCGTCGACAAGCCCGCGGCCACGGTGCGGCAGATCGCGCGGCGGGCACGCGGACGCGTGGCGGCCCGGCGGCCCCGGGTGCGGGTGAGCCGGTCGGAGCAGCAGGCCGTGGTGGAACGATTCCTGGTCGCGGTGCGCACGGGACAGGTAGGGGCGCTGATGGACGTCATGGCGCCGGACGTGGTCCTGATCGCCGACGGCGGCGGGCTTGCACCGGCCGCCCAGGCTCCGGTCCACGGGGCCGAGCTCGTCGCGAAGGCGCTCGCGAACTCGATCCGGACGGTGTCGGCCGTCTGGCTCAACGGGGCGCCGGCCGGGCGGGTCGAATCCGATGGCCAGGTGGCCGCGGTAAGTCTCGTGGTCGAGGACGGGCGTGTGACCCGGATCCACGCGGTGGCCAATCCGCACAAGCTGACGCGGTTGGAGGTGCCGACCGGACTCGCCAGATAGGCCCTGCTGCCGAGTCAGGGAGCCCGCCGCCCGAGGAAGCGCCATACGTGCGCCGGTGCTCTCCCGGAACGGTCGGTCGGTCTCGATGATGAGCTCGGTGGCGCCGGCGTCGAAGTAGCGCTGGAGACCGGCGGCGACGATGTCCTCGTCCCCGACGACCGCACCGGGCACGGGGTTCGCGGCGGTGATCAGTTCACCCTGGAAGCCGGGCGTTCGTAGGGCATGCCGAACACGGGCACCGCGGCGTTCTCGCCGCTGTTGAAAGGCAGAGACAAAACTGAGACGCATGTAGATCAATCCGTCGTGGCGGGGGCGGCGGCACTCGTGCTGTCGAACCGCGCCGCCGGCGAGCGGTGAGCGGCTTCCGGTGGCGTGGCTGGCAGCATGGCAGGTGTGGACAGAGATGCCGTAGGACGGTGGGTCGCCGGATACGAGCGGGCGTGGCGCACACCCGGCAGCGAGCAGCTCGCCGAGCTGTTCTCGCCGGACGTGTCGTACCTGCCCTCACCCTGGGCACAGCCGATCGAGGGCCTGTCGCGGCTCGGCGTCTGGTGGGACGCCGAGCGCGACGGCCCCGACGAACCGTTCACGATGACGAGCGAGATCGTGGCCGTCGACGGCGGCACGGCGGTGGTGCGGATCGAGGTCGAGTACGAGCGCGACGAGCTGGCGCGCTGGCGCGACCTCTGGATCATGCGTTTCGACGCCGACGGCCGCTGCGATCACTTCGAGGAGTGGCCCTTCACCCCGGACCAACCCGACGGACACTAGGAACCGGTGGAGAGGCACGCCTGTCGAAGGCCGGGCTCAGGCCGTGGTCCAGGTGTATCCGACACCGTCGCAGCCGGTCCATCCCTGGCTCCTGAAGTCACCGGCCTGTGCGGTGGGGATGATCTTCCAGAAGGAGCCCTTGCTGACGCGGCAGATGGCCATCTTGCCCGCACCGGCCTGCGTGGAGATGAAGCCGGGAACGCCCTCGTACCTGAACTTCCCGCCGGCCACGAGGCTGTCGCGTTCGGCTGGCGAGGCGGTGGTGAGGTACGACGACTGGCTGAGCAGCCGGAGCCTGTAGACGGCGGTGCTTCCCGGAACCTTTCTCGGCGAGAGATGGCCCAGCTCGTCACCGGTGGGCTTGAAGCGTTGCGGCATTGGACGCACACCCGGAAACGGCGATGCCACCGAATGCGAGAACGACCGCTGCTCCCGCCACGCGCCTTCGGGCATGTGAACGCGTCACAGATTCTCCTCCGATTGTTGCCGACTGTACGCGCCAGGCATCAGGCGCTCTCCCCGTGCCTCACTCGCGGACCCGACCTTGGTGGTGGTCGTCAGGGCGGGCCCGTCAGCGCTGCTCAGCACCGTCCGGACCTGCCATAGACCCGACCTCAGATGATCAGGCCGCAACCCTGCCGGGCGACGCCTTCGTGACGCTGTCGCCTGCCTGTCGTCGGAGCGATCGATCATTTGTCGCGGTCGCGGTCGCGGTCGCGGTCGCGCCCGCGGTGGCGTCGCGGGGATGCGGGGTGAAGATCGATGCCAGTCTGGTTGTGAGGCTTTCTCGGGTTTGGTGTTCGTGGTTCTATGAGAACCAAGTAAGCGTTCGGGGGCCAGGGCGGAGCGCCGAGCGAGGGAGTACCGGATGGGCCCGCGGTTTCTCAGGAGGTTGTGGGTGCCGCCGGCGGCCGCGACCGTGCTGGTCCTCGGCCTGGTGCAGGGGGCGCAGGCGCACATCGAGCGGCCGTCGTACTGGCCGTCTCCCGGGCCCGACTGCTCCGTCAGCCCGTGCGCGGGCGGGGCGGTGCCGACGCCGCGGAGCCTGGCGTCGGCCGTGGAGACCGTCCCGGGGAGCACGACCCGCGTGGTGTGCCGGCCGGATTCGCTGGAGCGACTTGACGCCTCGATCAAGCGGGCGCTGAAGTCGGGCTACGACATCCGCCCGCACGACCACCGGACTCTCGGCGCCGCCGAGGCGCGGGAGCTGAAGCGGATCAACCGGGCACTGTTCGATCTGTGCCGGTACAGCGAGATCCAGCCCGCGGTGACCGATTCGCGGAACAACGACCGGGTCGTGGTGCTGCCGGGTCTCTACACCGAGCCCACGGCGCGGAAGAAGCCGACCCACGACCCCGCGTGCGAGGAGTACAAGCTGAGCACGGGCGCGTACTCCTACCTCGGCGAGTACATGTGCCAGAACGACGCCAACCTGATCGCCGTGCTCGGACGGGCTCCCGGCGGCGGCGAGGACCCGGATCCGCCGCTCGTCGACCGGCACGGCATCCCCAACCTGGGCGCGTGCGTGCGCTGCAACCTCCAGGTCGAAGGGTCGGGCGTGAGCGCCGACGACGTGATCGTGGACGCCGGCGATCCGTCGTCCGGCAACGGCGGCCCGCGCAACTCGGCGAAGGACGTGGGCATCCGCGCCGACAGGGCCGACGGCTTCGTCCTGCGGAACGTGACCGTCCGGCACGCTGAAGAACACAACATCTACGTGCTGGAGAGCAACGGGTACCTGCTGGACAGATTCAAGGCCTTCTACGCGGGCGAGTACGGCGTGCTCACCTTCGTCGAAGACCATGGTGTGATTCAGAACTGCGAGGCTGTCGGGAACGGCGACTCCGGGCTGTATCCCGGGTCGGGTGCGAAGACCGCGGCCGGACGCGACGAGAAGGTCTATCCGACCGCGCGCTACAGCCAGCAGATTCGCTACTGCGACTCGCACCACAACACCAGCGGCTATTCGGGCACCGACGGCAGCGCGACCTGGGTGCACCACAACAACTTCTACGACAATGCCCTCGGCTTCACGACCGACGTGTTCACCGCCGCCGGGCATCCCGGTTTCCCGCAGCAGGGCGACCTCATCGAGCACAACGACTTCTTCTCGAACAACTTCAACCCCTACCTGGCGGACAGCGATGTGGTGCCGACGGTGCCTGTCCCGGTAGGGAGCGGAATGTGGATCGCCGGCGGTGACGACAACGTCGTCCGGAACAACAAGTTCCGCGATAACTGGCGGCGCGGGGCCATGCTCTTCGCCGTCCCGGACGCGTTCGTCTGCTCCGAGCAGCCCATGACCGGCTGCGACCCGCTGAAGCTGTCCACCTCGCACCGCAACCAGTTCTACGGCAACCAAATGACCGGCAACGGCCTGGACTTCTGGTGGGACGCCTTCCCCGGGAATTTCGCCAACTGCTGGTACTCCAACGGAACCGTCACCACGTCCCCCGCCAACCTGCCCGACTGCCTGAACGGGAAGGCGCCCTTCCTCAGCATCGGGTTCGGCAATCTGGGCAACGAACTCGAACTGCTCACCTGCATGGCCAACCTGAAGCCCGGCGGACCGTGCCCCTGGTTCACGACCCCCAAGGCCCCCGCTCCGGCCGCGTCCAGGACCGCCCCCGCCGACGCCCCTCACACCCACGGGACACGCGAACTCGACGACGCGATGCTCGCCGCGATGACCTGCCATTCCTGGCAGGAGATGACGACCGGCCAGCGCGACCACATGCTGGACAAGATGGCGGTGTTCATGGGTGGCCAGATCGACCATCCCGGAGCGCGCGGCACGACGCTGAGTAACAAGAAGGCGACCAGCATGCTCAACAACGCCTGCGGGCTGTCCTTCGCGGGCCCGTTCAAGCTCTACAAGCTCTACGCCCGAGCGGCGGCCTTCCCCCTGCAACTCCCATGACTGGGCACGGCCGGTCGAGGGCCTGTCACGGCTGACCCTTCGGGGGGCCGTCGGTGAACGGTGGGAGCGCGTCGACTCGGCGCAGTTCCCTCTCGGTTCGATGCCGGTGCATCCGGCTGATGACCGCCAGGTTCGCGGATTTCCTGGAGGAGGCCGGCTCGATCCGCGACAGGGGCGTCTTCACCGACGCCGTGGACGCCGAGCGCAGGCGCCCCTGGTCGCCGTCGCCGACATCGCGGCGGCCGCCGCCGGGCTGCTGCTGGACCGCTCGTGGTCCGGCGCCGGCAGCGTCCCGGTCCTCGGACCGCGGGACCTGTCTCCCAACGACCTCGCCCGCATCATGACCGAGCAGCTCGGCCGCCCCGTCCGCTATGAACGCCGGCCGCTCGGCGAGCTGCGCGCCGCCCTCGTCGGCCACGGCCTCGACGAGGCGTTCGTCCAGGGCATCGTCGACATGAAGCATGCCAAGAACGAGGGCCTCGACGCCGGTGTCACCCGCACCCCGGACACCACCGGCGCGACCACCTTCGAGCACTGGTGCACCCAGGTCCTCAAGCCCGCCGTCCTCTTCTGAAGCCCGTTCCCATCACAACCACCGGGGAGACCCCATCATGCCCATCGAGGAGACCGAACCGCCGGTCACCGCTTTCATGCTCGTCAAGACCACGCCCGAGTGGCTCGCACTGAGCGTCCCGGAGCGGATCAAGGCCTTCGCCACCCAGATCGTCCCCACGATCGAGGCCAAGACCGCCGGCGTCCGGTCACGCTTCTACGACACCGAGTTCTACTCCGCGCGCGTCACCGACGTCTGGGTCTGGGAAGCAGACGATCACCACGCCTACCAGCTCCTCATCGACGCGCTTCGCGAAACCCCGTTCTGGGACCGCTACTTCGAGGTCGTCGACCTCCTCGTCGGTACGGAGAACGGCTATGCCCGCAACTACGACGTCGACCCTGTCGCCAGCATCAGCACCTAACACATCGCTCCGTATCGACGGACGCGCACGCCCCCTCCCTCTCCACTGAAGGTGGAGGGGGCGTGGCACGGGCCAGGTCTGGAGACCGATACTGAACGAGCACTAAGTGCCCTTCATGCCTGTTTCGTACGATATGGGAGTGAGCTACGAGCCGCCGCGGGACCTGGTCGCCCTGAAGCGCGACTTCCTGATCGTCGAGGCCGGCCCCTCCGGCCACTACGACTTCACCGCCGGGATGCGCCGTCTCCGGGAGCTGACCGACCTCATCCAGCAGCACCCGTGGTGGGCCACCGTGGACAACGGCTTCCACGCCCGCGCCGAGGTCATCAAGGCCGCCAAGGCCGCGCTCCCGCCGGGCTTCCCGCACGAACTGCCGGACGAGATACCGCCCGCGACAGCACCCGCCTAGCTACGAGCTGACCGGCCGCCGTTCCTTCAGCGTCCAGCACGCGCCGCTGCACCCTTCCGGCAGCGGCGGCAGCGGATGCCCCGCCACGTCGGTGCTCCACTGGTGACGATCACCGCAGTCGCACTCATAGAAGCCGCTGTCGGGGGCTCGTTCTCCGGACCTGAAGCTTTCTCCCAATTCAGCCATGCCCCCCGAGAGCCAATGATTGAGACCCATAGCTCCATCCGCACCCCCAGCCGAGCCGGCACCAGCCACCCCGATGCGACCGGCTGAGGCAATGATCCCCCTTGGATCCGGTACCGGAAGGTAGACGGCGTTACTGCGCCACGCTTCCCCCGCCGAAGAAGGCGAAAAGCGAATGTGAAAGTATTTCGGATGCGAGAACCTGTCTTTTTGGCACATGCCTACCGAGCCGCGTCTGCTCTGCGTTGCAGCCTGGCCAAGTCATTCACTCCGGGCGTTTCCGCCGTTATGGGATGGGGGGTGGGACGATGGCTACTGTGCCGGAGGCGTGTTTGAGGACGGCGTCGCTGGTGGCGCCGAGAGTCAGTTCCTCGACGACGCCCGTGCCGCGGGTGCCCACCACCAGCAGCGTGGCGTCCTCTGCCGCCTCGAGCAGGGCCTCCCGCGGTGACTTCAGCACGAGGGACGTCGTGGCCGAGACGGCGGGGTACTTCACCAGCCATGGCGCGACCGTCCGTTCCAGCACCGCCCCGCACACGCGGCGCAGTGCGTCCTCGTCATTGAAGAGCGACAGGTCGCCGTCGGGGGCCGCGCCGGGCTCCCAGCACCCGTACACCGCCCGCAGCCGCCAGCCGCGCAGCGCCGCCTCCTCGAACCCGAACGCCAGGGCGGCGTCCGCGCCCACCGAACCGTCCACGCCCACGACCACCAGCCCGTCGCGGACAGCGGCCGACCGCACGACCACGACCGGACGATCCGCGTGGGCGGGCAGCCGCAGGGACGTCGATCCCACCGGCATCTCGCCGGGTGCGCGGGAGCCGACCACGATGAGGTCGGACTCCCGCCCCTCGCTCACCAGCGCGGCGTAGGGACTCCCGGTCTCCAGCCGCTTGCGCACCTTCAGGCCGGGGGCCCACTCCCGGGCCAATGCCACACCCTGATCGAGGAGGTGCTCACCCATCCTGCGGACGATCGCCACGCCCTCGTTGTCGATATAGGTGATCGGGAACGGCCAGCGCCAGACTTGGCAGACCGTGAGCGGCAGCCGGCGCAGCCGAGCCTCCTGCACCGCCCACCGCAGCGCACGCTCGCTCTCGCTCGTTCCGTCGTAACCGACGACCACATCGCTCATGGCATCCTCCTCGATCCGTCTCCATCCCATCGCCCGGCAGGGCGGTCCTTCAGGGGCGAACGGCCCCTCGGCGGCGGGACCTTCGGCACCGGTCAGGCGGCGTCAGGCGGGACGATCGCCACCGTGCACGGCGCGTGGTGGAGCATCGCCGAACTGGTCGCGCCGAGCAGCAGCGGGTCCAGACCGCCGATACCGCGATCTCCGACCACGAGCATGTCGGCGTCGGCGGCCGCGTCGAGCAGCGCCTCCCGAGGCCGCTGCAACGACACGGACATCTGCACCGGGACCTTCGGGTGGCGCTGGCGCCAAGGATGAACGGCCTTATCCAACGTGGCGGTTCTGGCTTCGTAAAGTCGGTGCTTGTCGTTGAACAGGGGCAGCTCCCAATCCGGCACCGCGCCCGGTTCCCAGGTTCCGTAGACCACCCGCAGGTCGGCTTCGCGCAGTGCGGCCTCCTCGATGGCGAAGCCGAGGGCGGCGTCCGCGGCGTCGGATCCGTCCACCCCGGCCACGACGAGGCCTCGGGTCCCGCCCGGCCGCCGGACGGCGATCACCGGACGGTGCGTGCGCGCCGGGAGCTGCACCGCCGTCGACCCGGCAAGCAGCCGGTGCCGCTCGTGCGAGCCGATCACGATCAGCTCGGCATCGTCGGACTCGCGGACCAGCGTGTCGCTGACGGGCTCCCGCCTCAGCAGCGTGCGCACCTTCCCGGGGATCCCCAGGGACCGCGCTCGGTCGGCGCCCTCCTGAAGGAGATTCTCCCCAGCACGCTGGAAGACCGCCCGGACGCTCTCGTCAACGTGGTCCTCCGGGTAGGGCCAGTGCCAGCAGTAGCACATCGTCAGATCGAGTCCGCGCAGCCGGGCCTCGTCCACCGCCCAGCACAGCGCGGGCTCGTTCTCCTCGGTCCCGTCGTAGCCGAGGAGGATGTTCGGCCGCTGGGGCCTGAGCAGTTCGGCCATCGAGCACCCCCTTTCCCCCGGTGATGCCCCGCTTCCAGTCTCGGATGCGCAGGGCGCCTGCTGGACGGGCCGAAGGTCCCTCGGTCTCAGGACTCTCGGGGATCCCCGGCGCGATCGACCGGTGAGAACGCGGCGACACCGGGAACACCGGGGCCGAAGCGGACGAGAGCGCAGGGAGACACCATTAGCCGGTGGATCCTGGCCTATGACGGCTATGACCCCGCGGCGGAAGGGCTGCGGGAAGCTCTCTGCACCCTCGGAAACGGCTACTTCGCCACACGAGGGGCCGCTCCCGAATCGTCCGCGGACGACGTCCACTATCCGGGGACCTACATCGCAGGCTGCTACAACCGTCTGACGGCCGAGATCGACGGGCGGCGCCTCGACAACGCCGACCTGGTGAACATGCCGAACTGGCTCCCCCCTGACGTTCCGGGCCGCCGACGGCGAGTGGTTCGGCCCGGACAGCGCCCTCAGGGAGGACCGGCTGCTCTCCTACCGCCAGGAACTCGACTCCGGCGCGGCGTCCTGACCCGGCTCGTGCGTGTGCGGGACCAGGCCGGACGGACGTTCCGCGTGGCCCAGCGCCGCATGGTGTCGTTCCTCACCATGCGCTTCCCCGAGATCGCCCGGGCACTGCTGATGTACCGGTGGCGGAGGCTGCCGGCGGCCCGGTGCGCGGCGGCCGACGCCGGGCACCGCGGCGCGATGTACCCATGGCAGAGCGCCACGGACGGGTGCGAGGAGACCCATCGCGTCCATCTGAACCCGCGATCGGGCCGGTGGCTGCTCGACCACACGCACCTCCAGCGGCATGTCGGCCTCACCGTCGCCCTCAACGTCTGGCGCTTCTACGAGGCGACCGGCGACGCCGAATTCCTCGCCGAGTACGGCGCCGAGATCATGCTGGAGGTCGCCCGGTTCTTCGCGGACCTGGCCGACTACGACCGCTCCACCGACCGGTACCGGGTCCGCGGTGTCATGGGGCCCGACGAGTACCACGACGCCCACCCGGGACGGGACGAGCCCGGCCTGGACGACAACGCCTACACCAACGTCCTCACCGCGTGGCTGCTGCGGCGGGCGCTGGACGCGCTCGCCGGGCTGCCCGAGGACCGCCGGGCGGAGCTGCGCGAGCGGCTCGCGCTGACCCGCGAGGAGATCACCCGTTTCGAGGACGTGGCACGCAAGATGTACGTCCCGTTCCACGACGGCGTGATCAGCCAGTTCGACGGCTACTCCTATCTGGAGGAGCTCGACTGGGCCGGCTACCGGGAACGCTATGGCGACATCCGGCGGTTGGACCGGATCCTCGAAGCGGAGGGCGACTCCCCCAACAACTACAAGGCCTCCAAACAGGCCGACGTGCTCTTGCTCTACTACGTGCTCTCACCCGAGGAGCTCGACGGTGTGCTGCGGCACCTCGGTTACGACCATGGGCCCGCCCTGGCCGCCAGGACCATCGAGTACTACCTGCCGCGGACCTGCGACGGATCGACCTTGAGCTCCCTCGTCCACGCCTGGATCCTGGCCCACACCGATGGCGACGAAGCCTGGCGCATCTTCCTGGAGGCCCTGTTCAGCGATGTCGGCGACGTCCAGCGCGGCACCACCGCGGAGGACGTCCACCTGGGCGCGATGGCCGGCACCGTCGACCTCGTCCAGCGCTGCCACGCCGGGATCGCCACCCGCGACGGCTCCCTTCGCCTCGCCCCCCGCCTTCCCTCCGCGCTCGACCGGCTGCGGCTCGGCCTCCGCTTCCGGGGCCACTGGGGCATCGACCTGATCTGCCGCCGGGACCGCATCCGGGTCGCGCTCCGTCCCGGCGCCGCGTCCCCCATCCGCATCTCGTACGCCGCCGACGAGATCGAGATTCCTCCCGGTGGGTCGTGGGAAGCCCCCCTCGATGAGGGCAGGCCCGCCCCACCCGGGGGTCTGACCGGGACGACGCCGCCGACCAGGGACGCGGCGAAGCGAATCCCGCGGCAGTGGCCCACGGACCGGACCCGAGCCGAAGGGCGCGAATCGCGCGGCATCCTTCCGGACCTGTTCGACTGGATCGAGTCCCCGTTCACCATGTTCCGCACCGGCACCGGTCACACCCTGTGGGTCGAGAACTACATGGACGACGGCGACCACGTGATCCGCGCCGAGCTGCCGGGCAAGTTCCACTACGGCTCCTTCACCCGGTCCTTCACCCTCCCCGCGGACACCAAGGTCGAGGACATCAAGGCGTCCTACGACAAGGGCATCCTCACCGTCCGCGTGCCGATGCCCAAGGCCGCCAAGACCGAGTCCAAGCGGATCCCCGTCGAGCGGTGACCCGGGAGTCCACGGCGAAGGCATCGGATCGATCACTCGATCCGATGCCTTCGACTGTGCGGTCCGCGGTGCACCTCGCGCGGGCGGCCCGCCAGCACGCATCGGACCCCGCGGCACGCATCGGACTCAGCGCGCGTGGACGACCGCCACCGGGCAAGGGGCGTGGTGGACCAGGGCGTGACTGACCGACCCGAGGAGCAGGCCGCGGAAGCCGCCCAGGCCGCGCGAGCCGACGACCAGCAGGCGTGCCTCCCCGGCCGCGTTCATCAGCGCCTCGCGCGGCGGCCCGGAGACGATGTCGATCTGGACCTTCACCTCGGGGTGGAGCTCCCGGGCCGGGATCATCAGCCTCGCCAGGTGGGCCCGTGCGGCGTCCCGCATGCCGGCCTCGTCCACCAGCGGGGGGATCTCCCTCACGGGCACCTCTTCCCAGGCGACGACCGCGTGGACGTCCCAACCGTGCGCGTCGGCCTCGGTGAAGGCCATCGCCAGCGCCTCCCGGGAGGCCGGTGAACCGTCCACGCCCACCACGACGCGCCCCTCCCCCTGTTCCGGCGGCGGGACGGGGTCGCCCCTGACGATCACGACGGGGCATGGGGCGTGTGCGGCCACCTGGGCACCGACCGACCCCAGCACGAGCCCGACGAACCCGCCCAGCCCTCGCGGGCCGAGCACGATCAGGTCCGCGGCACGGCCGGCCTCGATCAGCCTCGCGGACGCCTGCCCCCGTGCCAGCACCCCTCGCACGCTCAACTCGGGTGCCGCCTTCCGGGCATGCTCGACTCCGGTGCCGAGGGTCTCTTCCGCCAAGGCCCGCAGATCGACGACCGGCATGGCGACCGGGCCTCCGACGTAGACGTCCCAGACGTGAAGCACGGTCAGGTCGAGGCCGCGGGTCTGTGCTTCATCTGCCGCCCACTTCAGGGCCTGCTCACCACCGGTCGATCCGTCGTAGCCGACGACCACACCAGCGATCGGCTCATCCTTCATGGGGCACTCCCCTTTCAAAGACCTGGTCACTTCGAGCCTCGCTCGATAGAGCCGGGCCATGTGAGGGGCGAGAGTCCAGAAGAACAAGGACCTTCGGCCCTCCGGAAGCCGCTCGCGGCCCGGCGAAGGACCGAACGTCCTGCCGGACGGGACCTTTGTGTCTGCGCCGTCCGCCCGGCCGGGGCGACCGCGTCCAGCGCGCTCCGGAACAGCTCGGCGGAGACCGCGGCCGTGGTGTCGACCGGGTTGCCGACCGCCGCGTACGCCGGAAGCGCCGCGGAGAGCCGGCGTCGCGTCGCCGGGCCGAGGAGGGGGACGGTGAGCCCCGCGTCGGCGCAGGCGTCGGCCGCCAGGACCCCCGCGCCACCCGCGTTGGAGACGACCGCGACGCGCGGCCCCGCGGGCAGCGGCTGGCTCGCCAGCAGCGCGGCGGCGTCCACCAGCTCCCCGACGTCGTCGGTGGCGAGGATGCCCGCCTGCTCGAACAGGGCTGAGGCCGAAGAACCGCAGGTACAGGCTCTCCACACACGCGCGGAGGAAGGACTGTCGGTCATGCCTCCAGCGTCGACCGGCACGCCCCGGCCCGTCTGCGTCCCAAGGTCACCGATCACCGGGACCTTCGTCCCCCACCCGGCGATTCCGGCGAAGCCGTCCCCGCGGGACGAGTGCCGGTGACACCGGGACGAAGGTCCCTAGGGCACTCGGGCGATGCGACGGACAGTGAAAACGGCACCGTCGCCGCCACCCGGGCGGCGCGCCGACGCAAAGGAGCTCCGCCATGGCGAGGCAGATCACCCATGGTTCGACAGTCCCGGCCTTGGAGCAGCGTGTCGCGGTGCTGGAGCGGCAGGTCGCCGCGCTGACCGAGGCGACGCGCCTGCTGGCCGCCGCGCTGGAGGGCACTCCGCTGGACTCCGCGGGCGACGTCGCCGCGCGGACGGCGCGACGCGCGCACGAACTGCTCCTCCTGCCGCCGCTGACGTCCACCGGCCCCCGTTGACGAGCCCCCCAAAGGAGAGGGACATGTCCACGCAGCGAAGAACGATCCTCGTCGGAGCCGACGGCTCCGCTCCGTCCGACCGCGCCATCGGCTGGGCCGCGGACGAGGCCGCACGGACCGGAAAGGCCCTGCTCATCCTCCACGTCGTGGAGACCGCCACCCTGGACCTCCCGGGGCGCACGACCGACGGCATCTCCGAGGCGCTCGCCGCATCGGGGGACCTGATCCTGCGGGAAGGCCGGGCGCTCGCGTCGGAGCGGCGACCGGAGCTCGCCGTCGACACCATGCTCGTCCACGAGCGGAACGTGCCGGCCGGGCTGCGGCAGTACGCCGGCGAGGCCGCCGAGGTCGTGATCGGGCACCGCGGCCGCGGAGGTTTCGCCGGGCTGCTGCTCGGCTCCACGGGCCTGCGGCTGGCCGGGCACTACCCGGGCCCGGTGATCGTGGTCCGCGACCAGGACGGCTCCACGGCGGGCGAGGTCGTGGCCGGCCTCGACCTCGCCGAGGACCCCGGACCGGTCCTCGAACACGCCTTCACCGCGGCCGCCGCCCGGGGCGCGCGGCTGCGGGTGCTGCACGCCTGGCATCCGCCGGCGCTCGCCGTCGAGTCCGGCGTCGACCTGCAGATCACCGCCGACACCTTCCGCGATCACCTGGCCGCGGCCCTGGCCCCCTGGCGGGACCGCCACCCGGACGTCAAGGTCGTCGAGGACGTCGTCCTCGGCCACCCGGTCGACATGCTCGCGACGGCGTCGGCGCACGCCGACCTGGTCGTCGTCGGGTCCCGGGGACGGTCGTTCCCGCTCGGGTCGGTCAGCCACGGCGTCATCCACCACGCCCACTGCCCCGTCGCCGTCGTCCGCCCCTACGACTGACGGACGGCAGCCGCATATCGGCCCTCTCGGGAATGACTTCGAGCCGAGGGGCAAGGAAGGGGCAGAGAGGGGAGATCCATGCTGGTCCGCGAAGCGATGACCTCACCGGTGGTGACGACCGTTCCGTCGGCCACCGTCCGGCAGGCCATCCGCGTCCTCCACGAGCGCGACGTGACCGCGCTCCCCGTCGTGGACGCCGAAGGCCGGCTCGTGGGGATCGTCAGCGAGATGGATCTGCTGCGCGGCGAGTTCGAGGCCGACCCCCGTGCCTTCGCCCGGCCCCGGACGACCCCGTCCGCGCCGGTTCCCCGGCACGTCGAGGACGTCATGACCCGCGACGTCCAGACCGCGCGGCCGACCACCGACGTCGCCGAACTCGCCGAGACGATGGTCCGCACCCGGATCAAGAGCGTCCCCGTGGTGGACGCCCGCACCGTCGTCGGCATCATCAGCCGCCGTGATCTCATCGCGATGCTGGCCCGCGGCGACGCGCGCATCCGCGACGACGTGGTCGCCGCCATCAGCGAGATCGCACCGGGAGGGCCGGCGTGGGAGGTCTCCGTCGAGGACGGCGTCGTGGAACTGCGAGGGCCCCACGACGAGCGGGCACAGAAGATCGTCGAAGTGCTGGCCCGTACCGTCCCCGGAGTCACCCGCGTCTGCGTACGGCCGGGCGTCCAGCCCTGATGCCCCGGTCGGGGCCTGGGTCCGTCCACCCCGGGACCTTCGCCTCTGAACCCCGCCGGCGCGTGGACGCAGGCTGGAGGCATGACCACGAACCCACCGCTGGAGCAGCGCACCGTCGCCGAACTGATGACCCGTGACCTGCTCACCATCGCCGCCGACGAGTCCGTCCTGATGGCCTGGGAGCTGATGTGCAGGGCCGAGGTCCACCATCTGCCGGTCACCGATGTCGAGGGCGGGTTCCTCGGCGTCATCGACGCCCACACGCTCATCGCCGCCTGGAACGCCACCACTCCCCGCGAGGCGCGCCGTCCCGTCACGACCCTTCTGCCTTCCCGGCGCCCCTCCGCCGTGCGCCCCATGGCCACCGTCCCGGACGCGGCACGGGCCATGCTGGACGCCGACACGGACTACGCGCCGGTAACGGACGAGCACGGCGCCCTGGTCGGCCTGATCACGGCCCGGGACCTGATCGGCGCCCTCGCAGGCGTGCACCGCGAGATCCCCGAGCGCGCCGGGGGCATGCCGTCCCTTTACAGGATCGAGCCTGTTCTCCCCCGCCAGACCCCGGCTCACCATGCGAGCGGCAGCAGCATCGACCCTGGTTGACGCCGCCGCGACCATGTGGAAAGGCCCGGCAGACGCCGGGCCTTCGACTTGCCGCGTTCCCTGAGGGCAGGCCCGCGATCACCAGGTCGGTGTCACGGGACGCGGCGACGAACGCGGCGGCGGGGTTGTCCTGGACGATGTCCTCCACGACCTCCACTCCGGGGAAGCGTTTCCGCATCGGCGCGTGGGCCTCGATGACACGCCACCGGGCCCGCTCCTCGATGCGGCGGATGTCGGCGCCCGCTCCGGGCTCGTCCAGTGCCTTGGGGAACGGCCAGGCGTGCACGACGCGGAGCCTGGCCTCCCGTGCGGCGGCGGCCCGGAACGCGTACTCCAGGACGGCACGCTCCGCCAAGGCCCGGACGGTGCGCGCGCGACCGTCAGCTCCCCGGTCACCGTCACCTGCGGCTGCCGGGCGCGGGCGACGCGCTCGGCGTCCGCCCAGCACCTGGTCGCCCTCGCGCGTCAGCGACCTCACCTCGCCGGGGGCGGTGTCGAGCGGGGATGTCGAAGGGCCATTTCTCCACCGCGTGCACGACGGTCAGGGCACGCTCGTAGCGGGCGGCCTCGTCGGCGGCGAAGGCCACGGCACGTTCGGACGGGACGGAGCCGTCGGCTCCCACGATGATCGGATCTGACATGGTCGACTCCTTCTTCGCTTCCTCCGCCGGCGGACCCCCGCCGGGGCGGGCCGGTCAGCCGTCCAGGGGCATGACGACCACGGGGCAGCTCGCGTGGTGCAGGACCGCGTGGTTGACCCGGCCCAGCGCCATCCCGATCAGGCCGGTCCGGCGGGCGGCTCCGACGACCACCAGCGCGGCGGTCCGCGAGGCCTCGACCAGGGCCTGGGACGCCGTGCGGTCGGAGACCAGCTCCTCGACCTGGACGTCCGGCTGGTCCGCGCGGAGACCCGCGAGGGACGCCGACAGTTCCATGTCCTCGATCACCCGCCTGCGCGGGGAGCCGAAGTCGCCGCCCACGGCGTGCAGCGCCAGGATCCCCGCGCCCCGCGACGCGGCCTCCTCGAAGGCCCAGCCGAGCATGGCCCTCTCGCCGGGCCGGCCCTCGACCCCGGCCACGATCCGTGCCGGCACGTCGGCCGGATAGGGCGCCTCGCGCGGCACCACCAGCACCGGGCACCGGGCATGCGCGGCCGTGTAGAGCCCGACCGACCCGAACAGCAGGCCCTCGAAACCGCCCAGCCCCCGCGATCCCACGGCCACCATCGCCGCCTGATCACTGCCCTCCACCAGCGCACTTCCCGGATCGGTGCGCGCGAGCCGCGTGCCGATGTCCAGATCGGGGTGCAGCTTCAGCGTGTACTGGCGCGCCTCGGCGAGCAGGTCCTCGCGTTCGGCGATCAGCCGGCGCAGCGCGTCCGGCGGGATCGTGCCGTCCTCCACCAGCGCGCGGGACGCGTGCACCAGGTCCAGGGACAGGCGGTGCCGGACGGCGTAGTCGGCGGCCCAGTCCAGGGCCCGCCACGCATGCGCGGACCCGTCGATGCCCACGGTGACCTGATTCGGCATGGGGCTCCCCTCCAGAACCTGGCGGCGTGATGTCCACTTCGACGCTAGATCGCATCGTCGCGGCTATCCCGGGCCGAAGGTCCCGATTGCCGGGGCCGAGGGGGCCGATCGGCCGCTACCCGCCGAGCGCCCGCAGCGCCTCCGCCTCGATGCCGTCGGCGTCGAGGCCGTAGTGGCGGTAGAGGTGCGTCGGGGGGCCGATGAGGGCGTACTCGTCCGCGATCCCGTGCCGGGCGACCCGGGCGGCGAGGCCCGCCCCCGCGACGGTCTCGGCGACCGCGCCGCCGAGCCCGCCCAGGATGCTGTGCTCCTCCACGGTGAGCAGGAGCCCCGACCGCCGTGCGGCGTCCA